>CAIMFA010000129.1 GCA_903840185.1 uncultured Lentisphaeria bacterium
AAACTTGACAAGTCTCGCGAAATATCCCGAAGTGATTTTGGGAATTGCCGGCGAGGCGCATACCTGAAGGTATGTAACGAACCGGCAAACACAAAGGCATTCGGGAGAAGCGCGAAGATGTAAAGGTTATTTCTTTACGGCTTCCTTAACCTCTCGGATCGAAAACCTTGCGCAGGCCTTCGCCTGTGAAGTTGAAGGCGCAAACAGCAACAAACAGCGCAACACCGGGACACAGGGTGAGATGCCAGTAGGCGAACGGATCATCAAATGCCTGCCGCAGCAGTCCGCCCCAGCTGGCAGTTGGCGCCTGCAGTCCGAATCCGAGGAAACTGAGTCCGCTTTCCGCCAGGATGGCGCCGGCGACCCCGAACGAAAAAGTAATCAGTATCGGCCCGGAAATATTGGGCAGCAGATGAAAAAGCATAATCCGCCACACCGGCAGTCCGGTGGCCTCGCAACTCTGGACATACGGCAGCGCCCGGTTTTTGAGCACTTCTCCTCTGACCAGCTGGCAGAGGCCGATCCAGCCGGTCAAGCCGATCACGCCGATGACCACCAGAATAGATTGCTCGAACTTCCAGGTGATCATCATTGACATCAGGATCAGCAGCAGTAGAAAGGTCGGGAAACAAATGATAATCTCGACCAGACGCATCAGAACAATATCCAGCTTCCCGCGGAAGTAGCCGGCAAACAAGCCGATTACAGTCCCGATCACCAGTTCAAGCATCGTCGCGAAAATCCCTACCGCCAGCGACACTCTGCTGCCGTAAACCATTCTGGCCAGTACATCGCGGCCGATCTGGTCAGTGCCCAGCCAGTGGTGCGTGGAAGGCTTCTCATAAGGCGCGCCGATAAGTTCATAGGGACCGAACGGAACCAGCGCGAAAACCGCGTATTCGCCGTTTTTAAGGGCATGGACGTCTGCCCGCCAGTCTTTTTTATCCACATGCGGCTTAAACATGAAAAATGGTATGATAAGAAGCAGTATCACCGACAAAGCGGCAATCCGGAAAGCCTTATGATTGTTACGGAAAAACATGAAAACAACACAAAGCATCGGGGTCAGCAGCAGAAAATAATTAAAAACCTTTTCCACCAGCGATTCAATACTGTCCGGCGAAAAAATGAAATAGAGAAATGGAAAGGATAAAGTTCCGGCACGGTAAATCAGCAACGGACGGCCGTTGGCAATAAACGGAGCCAGCAATGCAATACTCACCATCAGAATTATCCCGGCCAGTCCGGTTATCGCCAGCGAGTCGGTTTTGAACCGGCGCCATGCCGCTGCCGCATAAGATATGTCTGGGGTGTTATTATTTATCGTCTTGTCCATTATTTCTCAATATCCTGTCAAAACAGCAGACAGGCTTAATTTATCAGTCGTTCGAGTTCCTGTATGAGATTCGGAGTAAATTTTCTCCGGTTTTCCGGTTGCTTAAGCGCCTGAACATCCCAGAATTCCACCTCGTCTATTTCCTCTTTCTGGAAATTAAACGGCCCGGCGCTGACAGTGCTGAAAACCCGGATATTCTCCGACTCGATATTATTGCGGATCCTGGAATCAAACACGAACCTCAGCGGCGTGTCCGCCGGCAGCCCGAGTTCTTCAGTCATTTCGCGGACAGCGGCCTGTTCGTAGGTCTCTCCGGGCATCACATGCCCGCCTACCGCGGTATCCCATTTACCCGGCTGAATATCCTTGTCCATGGAACGCCGCTGCAACAAAATCCTGCCGTCAGGATGATAAACCACCACATGCGCCGTGCGGTGGGTAAGCGCTGGATTGCCGTGACATTCACTGCGCCGGGCAGTGCCAGTCAGGCAGTCGTGTTCGTCAAAGATTTCAAATATCTCATCTTGCTTCATGCATTGCCGCCGGATTTTTTATCTTTGCCGGTTTTTTTCTTAGGAACCGCTTTTTCCGCGGCCTTAGGCTCAGGAGCAGCGTCTTCATATTCCGGGAAGAAAAGCAGCTTCTGGTTATCCAGTTTGGCCCTTACCGCAGTTGCGCCGATAAAATAACCTTTCAGGATATTCTCCGCCAGCGGGTCTTCCAGCATCCGCTCCACCGCCCGGCGAAGCGGACGGGCGCCGTATTCCGGCTCATAACCTTTTTGAATCAGAAATTCCAGCACCTCATCATCAAGGATAAGTTTCAGTCCTTTGTCCGCCATCCGGTCTTTTACCTTTTGAGTTTCAATGCTGACGATACTCAGCAGGTCAGCCCGGTCAAGTTTGCGGAAGACTATCACATCATCAACCCGGTTGATAAATTCCGGTTTGAAGAACTTTTTCGCAACATCCAGCAGCCGTTCACGCGATTTTTCCGCGTTCATAGCTTCACCGCCGCTGAAACCCAGCGCACCGCTGCCCTTGACCAGCGATTCCGCGCCAATGTTACTGGTCATAATAATAACCGTATTACGGAAGTCAATGCGGCGGCCCAGAGAGTCAGTCAACTTGCCTTCCTCCAGTATCTGCAGCAGCATGTGCATAACATCCGGATGGGCTTTTTCAATTTCATCAAACAGCACCACTGAATAAGGACGGCGGCGAACACGCTCGGTAAGCTCTCCGCCTTCACCATGACCGATATATCCGGGCGGCGAGCCGACCAGGCGGCTGACATTGAATTTTTCCATATACTCGGACATATCAACCTGAATGATTGCATCGGGGTCGCCGAACATAAACTCCGCGAGCGATTTGGCCAGCAGAGTTTTGCCGACGCCGGTCGGTCCCAGGAAGATAAATGAACCGATGGGGCGCGCCGGATTTTTCAAATCAGCCCTCGATCTTCTGAGCGCTCTGGAAATGACCGACACTGCTTCGTCCTGCCCGACAACCGTCTTGGTTATTTCACTTTCCATCCGCAGCAGTCTGGCGTTTTCGCCTTCCTCCATCTGCTGCACAGGCACACCTGACAGTTTAGCAATTATCTCAGTGATCTCTTTGATGGCAATCACCGGCACTTTTTCAGAGGAGCTCTTTTTCCATTCCTCTTTGACCTGCTGTAATTTGGCCACTAGATCCCGCTCTGCATCGCGCAGATGCGCGGCATCCTCAAATTTCTGCTCCGCAATAGCCTTTTCCTTCCTGCTGCAAATCTGCTGCATCTCCTGTTCAATCGCGGCAGTATCCGGCGGCGGAGTTACATTGGAAATCCTGGCGCGGGCGCCAGCCTCATCCATTACGTCAATAGCCTTGTCCGGCAGAAAACGCCCGGTGATATAACGATTGGACAGACGGACGGCGGCGTCCAGCGCCTCGCCGGTATATTTAACATTGTGATGCTTCTCGTAAGTGGCTTTCAGACCGTTGAGAATCTTGATCGTGTCTTCAACCGATGGCGGTTCAACGATGATCGACTGAAACCGGCGTTCAAGGGCGGCGTCTTTTTCTATCCCTTTGCGGTATTCATCCATAGTCGTTGCGCCGACGCATTGCAGCTCGCCGCGGGACAGCGCCGGTTTGATGATATTGGCCGCATCCATTGCGCCTTCCGCTCCGCCCGCCCCGACAATAGTATGGAGTTCGTCAATAAACAGAATTACTCTGCCGGAATTGCGGACTTCATCTATCACGGCTTTAATCCGCTCCTCAAACTGCCCGCGATATTTCGTCCCCGCCACCATCAACGGCAGATCTAATGCGAAAATCATTTTATCCGCCAGCAAAGCAGGCACAGTTCCACCGGCAATAGCCTGGGCAAGCCCCTCCAGAATGGCAGTCTTGCCGACGCCGGCTTCCCCGATCAATACAGGATTGTTTTTTGTGCGGCGGCACAACACCTGGATCACCCTTTCAATTTCATTCTTGCGACCGATAACCGGGTCCAGTTCGCCTTTCGCCGCCATGTCCGTAAGATTGCGGCCAAAAGCGTTAAGCGCGTTTAAAGACTCTGAAGCCTCTCCCGCCGCGCCGGAACCGCTGCCTGCGGAAAAGGACTCTTCTCCATTTTCGTCCGGCTCCGGAAGATAATCGGAATCAAGCGCCTTGATCACTTCCTTACGAACTTTCTCAACATCTATTTTCATATTGGCAAGTATTTTAGCGGCGGCGCTTTCGCCCTCCCGCAGCATCGCC
This sequence comes from uncultured Lentisphaeria bacterium, assembly GCA_903840185.1. Classification (GTDB taxonomy): domain Bacteria; phylum Verrucomicrobiota; class Lentisphaeria; order Victivallales; family Victivallaceae; genus CAIPAT01. The sequence goes on from CAIMFA010000129.1 coordinate 4,090, forward strand.
AGCAGCAGATGTTCAGTGCCGATAAAGTTATAATTCATGGATTTGGCTTCCGTAGCAGCCATAATCAGAACCCGCTTTAATCTGGGCGTAAAGGGGACTAATCCCTTCTGCTTAGTCGGCCCGCCGACGCCGCACACTTTCTCCACCTCAAGCCTCAATTTATCGAGATTGAGATTCATCGCTTTCAAAACGGTTACCGCCACGCCCTCCCCCAGTGCAATCAGACCAAGCAGCAGATGCTCGGTTCCGACATAATCGTGATTAAAGCGTTCAGCTTCTTTCTGCGCCAGAACCAGCACATGCTTAGCCCGCGGGGTAAAGTTCTGCATCCCTGCATTAAAATCATCTGCTTCGGACATAATTAACTCCTGGCTGAAAATATATTATTGATAAAAAACCTTAAACAGACATATATACAGAATAATATATATCCGGAAGAAGATTTTCAAAGGCGGGGAAATGGACTATTTATACTCTGCACGACTGAAAATTTAAAATAGATTGCGAAGATTTTGAAAATTGGTTCGTATTCTGAGGGGCTGCCGATACCGGGGTATCGAAGGCCTCGAAGAGTGCGAATCCAAACTAAAAAGATCGCAACCGCTTTGCGGCGAGTGTTTTGCGGCCGTCTTTTTCCGTTCCTCCTTCCGGCGATATTTATATCGCCTGTCAGTCGGAGCGAAAAAATCCAATCCACAATCCTGCTCGTCTATTTTTAAATTTTCAGCCGTGCAGAGTATATACAGGAATAACGGCAAAAAAAAACTTCACTCCCGTAGAGAGTGAAGTTTGGAGTAAAACAGGATCAGTTAAAAAGCTTACCGTACTTGTCAAGGTTGGCTTTGTTAACCAGTACATAACGAATGTCAAATGCCTTCTGGGGATCAGACGGCGGAGCATCTTCGGTAAATTTGGCATCCGGGCTGATGGTGATAACCGCAGCAACCAGATCTTTCTTGATCTGATCAGCAATACCGCGAAGATCGGCAGCACCCATAAGCATCAGTTTCGGACGTTTTGCAACATCCATCGTCCAGAGTTTCATTTTGGCATTATCTCTCGGTAATCCAATCGTGGAAACAACCACGGTGCAATCAGGATGTTTCTGGAGAGCATTGTCAAAATCTTTTGCAGTCATAGTTTCAAAAAGCGGCATATCCATCATTTCAGGAGCACCCTGCGGAACTTTAGGAGGATTGGCCAGATCAACAGTATCTACCTGAATATCAGCTTTTCCACCCATACCTTCCTTGATGGACTCAACAAGAATGTTGACGCGAGGGTCTTTGCTGTAATTTCTTTCAGCAACCAGAAGGATTTTCTGATCGGCAAAATTCTTGGCGATAAACTTTCCAAGAACATTACCTTGTGACGCATAGTACTTGTCTTCAATCTGTCTGAACTGTTCCGCTCCGCCGCCGCCGAAAACGCCAGTCTTGTACATCATCATGAAACCGCAGACCACAACAATAATCAGCAGGGCAATTGCAACGGGCTGAGCGTTGGGATTGGTCTTTTGCTTTTTAGAACAAACGATCATACCAACCAATGCGATAAACATCACGATACCGATTAAAACCAAACTGAAGTCCATACCTTCCCCCTTTAATTAATTATTAACTAACTTACAATATTACGAACCAAAACAAATACAAATATTAATTTACAAAATTTTTATATTTGCTTTATATTTATATATTTTATCAGTATATCGAGGTTAAAACAAGTCGTAAAACACAATCTCCAACAATTTTTAAGCTTTTTTTGCTGATTTTATCGATTTTATCAGCGTCAGTATGCCAATATGCATTGCCCGGACCATAATCAAAGTCAATTATGTCAATTGAAGGTATGCCATGCAGAAGAAACGGCTGATGATCATCCAGTATTTCAAAATTCGTCGAACTAAAATACTGACTGCAACCAATTTTTCCTGCTGATTCGAGCACTTTTTCAACAAGCTTGCGGTCTGAATTAGCCGGCAGAGTAACGCCCAGATCAGCATCTCCGATCATATCCAGCAAAACCACCGCTTTGCATTTACTGGAGAGGCCGGCATTCTTTAATTTTTCAGCGTAATTCCTGCTGCCCCAGAATCCGTCGTTTTCTGAATACGCTATCTGGCATTCTTCTCCATCAAAAAATACAAATTTCAATGTCACTGGCGGGATATAGCCCGAAGCGTTAATGGCACGGATCATTTCCAGGAGAAGGGCGGAACTTGACGCCCCGTCATTCGCACCCTCAAAGTCCGGGGCTGATGCTATTTTTTTTATGTCATAGTGGCTGCCGATAATCACAAAATCGCTGCTTTTCCCCTTGATTTCAGCCGTAATATTAGCAAATTCAATCAAGCCGGCAGAGGTTGGGCAGGTGAAACGGTCAACACTTACCGACGCTCCGTATTCAGACGCTTTCGCGACAATGAATTCGGCCTGCTTCCGGTTTTCCTCTGTTCCGGCATAGCGTTTACCGAAAGAAACGAGCCTGGTTACAAGGCCGTACGCATTATTGGAATCAATTTCAGGAACTGGATGCGGAGAACAACCGGAGAGCATTAGAAGCAAAGCCGGTAGCGCAAGTGTTAACCAATTCAATGGCATTTCTCAGGCTCCGGCTGTTAAATCTGTATTTTACCGCAACTTCCTGAAATCCGGCAGACCGCGGATCATTGTATCCGGGAAGAACGGTGCGCCATCAGGCTTGACCAGGCGGCAGGTCAGGAATATCAGCAAATTCGTCTTGACGCTGGTTGTTCCCTGACTCATGAAAAACCTTCCAATCAGGGGGACGTCTCCAAGTACCGGAATTTTATCATTGATCGAAAGAATCGTATCTGAAATAACGCCACCAAGCACGATTGTTTCGCCATCATAGATCGTCACTTTAGTGTTAATGGTTCTTTGAGATATCTGAGGCTTCTTGATAATCTGCACCGGCAGTAACTTGCCGACCGCGCCGCTCAGAGTATATTCATAAAGAGTCCAGCCGGCCAGCGCCTGTACGATGGGTTGCATGTCCATGGAAATAGTACGACGCACCACGTCGACTTCCGGAGTCACGGTGAGTGAAATACCCAGTTCAGTTGCTGAACCGAATGTCGGAAACGGGCTTACATAAGTATAGCCAGTTCCGCTGGAGTTGCCGTTGGTGGTAGTGCTGGTGGTGGACGTCAACTGGGACTGAGTATAATCCGACACAAAGTACACTTCCCTGACCATTTTAATGACCGCCTGCTGACCGTTCAAAGTCGTTATACGCGGGGAGGAAAGGATATCTTGAGTATTCATTTGATTCAGTGCATTAATTGCGCCGTCAAATGTAAAGTCTCCAACTTGACGATGGTAAAGAAACAGCTGGTCGTTTTTGCTTGCGTCCAGACTGCGCAAAGTGTTGTCATTCGGACTCATTTGCAGCTTACCGTTGGCCGTTGGAGGATTTGTCGCTCCGCTGCTGCTGACAATATAGTCGAATCCCAGTTCTTTAAATTCATCCTGCTGGATTTCAACAAACTTGGCTTGAATCTGAACCATTGGATCGCGGGAGCTCAGTTCATTGGAGATCACCTGTTCAATTTTGCGGAGATTCTCAGGCGTATTTGTCGCAATCAAACGGCTGATGCGGGTGTCATAAACAACTTTTGCGCCTTCCGGAAATTTGATCGAACGGTCCTCAAAATAGCGTTTCAGCAATTCCGGATCTTCGCCGTTGCCGATAGTTGAGAGCGAGGCCTGTTCAAGCGGGTAAATCTTTGTTTCAAGATCGTCCAGCGGAACACTCTGCGAGGCGATAACCACAGCGTATTTTTCTACGCGGAATTTAAGTTTAGCCGCCTGGCAAAGAAAGTGAATCGCTTCGCCTAACGTTTTATTGGTGAGAATCAAATTTACCACCGCGCTATTAGCATCAGGAGCAGCGGCGGCAGCGGCACCGTCAGCAGCAGCACCGTCAGCAGCAGGGGCAGCACCGTCAGCAGGAGCAGCCGCGGGGGCGGGGGCGGCGGCACCGTCAGCAGCAGGAGCAGCCGCGGGGGCGGCCGGAGCAGCGGCAGGACGTGCTGCAGGAGCAGCACCGGCTTTCTTGTCGTCTCCTTCAGCAGCCAACCGCAAAAATATATTTACTCCTACGCCTTCCGGATCAAGCTGCTTACTCTGTTCGCGCAGATACTTTACCGCCGTGGGAATCGTGACATCTTCAAAGTCAATCCGCGGAATTTTAATACTTTTCAGCTTCTGCTGAATTTTATTTTCCGGCAAATCCTTGGAGACAGGCTTGTCCAGCATATCTTTGTTTTCCATGATATTTTCGGCGGATATGGGAGTTGCCCATTTCCATTCAACTTCAGCAGTGGTTTCATGAAACATATTAAAGTTTCTTGCAGCGCCAACTTTTTCAATCTGGATATTAGTGGCGCGCAACCCTTGAATTGCCTCGTTCTGATAGGGATCTGTCAATAAGATCTGCTCATATTTATTTTTTGCGCCGGAGTAATCCTTCGCATCATAAAGCACTTTTGCCTGCTTCAACAACACTACTGTGCTGTATTCCTGCTCGTCTTTTCCAGGAACAACAGCATTTTCACTGCTTTGATTTCTGCGCTCAGTAGTTTTCTGCATGCGCTCGAAAGTTGCAATCCGTTCGTCCATTTTATTTTTGCACGGGGGATAAATCTCGCTGGCTTTTTTACACAGCTCAATTGCCTCCTTGTACTCTTTTGCGTGTCCAAGCTTATCCGCTTCAAGTGAAATATCCATTGACCAGTAGAAGTAGGCTTTGGAAATCTGTTCCTTGCACCGGTCTATGCGTTTTTTAAAAAAACTATTCTCATCGTCACTAATCTGCTTCATCAATTTAATCGCTTCGAGATATTTGTCCACGGCATCCTTGTACTGACTCTTAACAAAAGCGTCATTAGCTTCTGTCATGGCTTTATCTGCCCTGGTTTCTATCTCCTGTTCGGAGATGACCCGCTTGCCGATGGAGTCTTTAATGCTTTTAGTCACCTGTTCAGGATCAGCCGCCGCTGCCTGAAATAATACCAGAAACGATGCCGCCGGCATGGCAACTCTCATAATTTTTCTTAAAAATAAAGTCATTACACCCTCCAGGCGATTATATTAATTTATCTATAAAATTCGGGAATAGACCGCTGCTTATTTCTTCTTACTGGAATACCATCGTTATTCATCAGCCGGGTAGTGACAAAAATTATCAAATTTGTCTTTTCCGTATCAGCCAGCTGGCTGGAAAACAACCGGCCGACAAGCGGAATATCGCCAAGGACAGGCCATTTGTCATCACGGTATATACTCGTGTTGTCAATCATACCCCCCAGCACAATAGTCTCGCCGTCATAAACTTTAATATTTGTGGTCAAATCACGCTTGCCGATTTCAGGCATCCAGACCTGGTAAGTGTTAGTAAATATAGGAATTGCATTGCCGTTGGAATCAAGCGTTCCAGTCGTAACCGTAACATTTTCAGAAGGAAACTTATCGATAAAAGTCAGCACAGAAGGCTGCAGGAAAAGGGTGATAGTATAATTATCCGGATTGACAACCGGCCTGATCGTAAACGAAATACCAATATCAGTGGCATCGCTGAAAGTCGGAACCGGCGCTGTAATGCTGACCGTCGCGCCGGAAGTTGTTACCGTCGGGGCTGTCCATGATTTGGGATAAAAATACTGCGTAACCATTTTGATGGAAGCTTCACTCCCGCTGGTTGTCAGCAGCCTGGGGGTGGAGAGAGTTTCCGCTCTGGAATTCTGACTGATCGCATTGACTGTCAGCCCCACGTCAAACTGGGCTAAAGTAGAATTGCTGCCCGCGAATTCCGGCAGAAGTTTCAGGTTGTTGACAACTCGATAATTTTTAACTGTAGCATCGCTGGAGTTGGGGTCCGACGGCGCATAATGCCTGAGCGGATCCGCATTGGGAACTTGATTGATCCACCAGTTCGGGTGGTTTTGAAGCGGATTGGTGGCGCTGTACGGTGCGGAATAGGTCCAGTCAAACCCTAACTCCTCCACATCTTTCTGGGAGATTTCAACCATTTTGGCTTCCACCATTACTAACGGAGTTTTGATCAAGTCCAATTGACGGATCAGGTTGTCCATATTCCGCAAATTTTCAAGCGTATTTTTAACAATCAGCCTTCCTGCGCGGCGGTCGTAGGCAATCGATGAACCTTCGCCGAATTTTATGCCTCGGTCGCCGAAATATTTAATCAGAGCGTCGGAAGTAAGCGAAGGGGCAACCTTATCCTTGGTGGTGTCATCGCCGCCGGCAAATTTTGTCATATCGGTTTTGTCACCCAAATTTGAAAGCCCTTTTTTAGTGGCATCTTTAGCAGCCGCGGGGTCTTCCTTGATTCCGGTGATATCTGAAATCAAATCGCCGCGAATCGGGAAATATTCCGTCTGCATTTCATCAACATTTGACCCGATTACGATCGCGCCTTCGTCAATTTTGTATTTCAGCCCGACCCCCTGGGTGAGATAACGCAATACTTCGCTCATTGGGATCTTGGCGAAACTCATCGTAATTTTCGGCAATGCCGCCGCAGTATCTTTAGTAAATCCGGAAACAATACTGATCCCTTCTTTGTCAGGGTCATAACGTTTACTGCTACGGTTAAGGTACCTGATTACCGAGAAGATGTCAGCGTCATCGAATTCAACGCTGGGGAATATAATATTCTCCATCTTTTCATAAATACCCGCACTGGAATTACTCTTAACCGTTGCGCCTTTCTTGACTTCGCGCTCGAATTGCGTCGGCAGCACCGCTTCATTCCACTGCCAGGTATTGTATGCAATCATTTCTTCAATATCAGCCTGACGGCGCTTTTCAGCATATTCGTAAAGCTGATCGTAGGTCTTATTGAGAAGATTGATGGCCTTCAAATTATACGGATCCAGCAGGAAAATTTTTTCCAGCTTGGTACGTACTTCGATATAACGCTTATTTTTGTATAAAACTTCGGCTTCACGGTAGAGCAGATCAATATCTTCGCTGGTTTTAGCATAATCAGGATTGGTCTTTTCAAGCGATGTCTGGCTGCGGAAATTGGCGGACTTCTGCAAACCTTTGCATTGATCAATAAATTTTGTGGAGGAAACGCTTCTGTCCGGGTCAACCAGCAACGCCTCCGACGCCAGGTTGATGGCATCCTCATAACGCTTCTCGACTGCGGCTTTATGGGCTTTATCCATTATATTGTCAGCCCATCTGTTTTTAAAAGTCTTCAAGTAACTGTTCAAGCTGACTACTTTCTTTTTTGCCAGGTCGCCGTTCATTGCTTCAAGTTGCGACTGAGCTTTCTGGAAATTGCCCATCGCATCGGCAAATTTACCTTCAGCAGCCAATGACTTTCCCTGAGAAATAAGTTTTTCAGCCTGCTCGAAATCGTTCTGCCGCTGCTTCCGGGTTTCAGACAATGCGTTATCAAACTTCTTAGCATCCTCTTTGTTGTCTTCGTCATCCGCATAAACACCAAAGGCTATAAATATAGCGCAACAACATGCGAGATACTTAATCCCGGCTGAAATCTCCAACACATGTTTGTTCAATTGTTTCATCCTTCTCCACCCCAATTATGAAGATATTATTATTATTTCGGTAACGGAATGTCGCCTATATTACTTCCTGGCGGCGCCGGAGGTGCAGTCGGAGCTCTCTCCTGACTGGGTGCTTCAAAACCGCCGCCTTTTCTATGCGGCTTCGGCATCAACGGCGTTTTGGTTATTGTATATAATTTTCCTGCTTTCGAGGTCAAATCCTTCAGCTCAACTTTTTCTTTTTCAATATCTATTTTTGTCACCTTATACCTGGTAATCCCGGTTTTGTCCGTGCCCATCTGGAACGTGTCGTTCTCGTCAAGGGTGAGTTCTTCGTCAATACCCTCATCCTTGACAATCGCCTTCGGATTCGGGGAATATACCGGATCGCCGACTTTCATTTCCAAAGTATATTTGCCGTCAACAGAATTCAGCACTATCCTGGACTCGTCTTTTTCAACAATTACACTGCCCTGCTGCAGTTTGGTGAATTTGGGCATAACTTTGACGATTTCATATTGCTTCTTGTCAAGCGGAACTTTATCATTCAATGCTTTGAAAAGGGTCTTCTGTCCGTTATCAACCGCCAGCTGGATATCAAACTCATCGCCCTTGGCTCCGGCTGGAACCACTTTTTTCAGGATAACATCGAGCAATGTTTTTCTCAGCGCCACCACATGCAGCCGCATATACATCGGAGGATGCATCTTGGGATTCATGATCGCCGCGGCGCCTGTGGCCGAACCGAAATACTTGTATTTGAAAACACCACTGAACCCGTCACCGGCCGTGTCCCCCAATCCGGATTCCGGATCTTTCGGGTCCCATCCGAGTTTTTCTTCAATTATATCCGGAATACCGTTGCCGTTGGCATCCCCTTCTTTGGGTGTAGCAGCAATCGTTGATACCTGTTTTACTGGCGGAGTTTTCAATTCGCCGTTACAAACCGGACATTTATGCGGGTCATGGTTAAAATCATACAGCGGCACGATTCTGCCGCAATGCGGACATCTGGCGCATTCAAATGGATTCACCAGATCGGTAAATGATTTATCCGCAGGATCTCTTGCTTCGGAGACATTCCATTGAGTATCTTTCATAAAAATATTGTGCGTGGAAAACGCCTCTTTGGTGAAATCAATCTCTTCATAGTCCGGAGCACGGGTGGGAATATTCAAGTCAGCTTTAGTTACATCATTGGTTGAATCCATAATTTGAATAAGATAAACTAAAGAAGCAATAAACAGCAGCAGCAGCACTGCCAGTATAATCTTTTCATAATGTCGTTTTAAAAATTGCAAAATCTATCCCTCCCGAGATTATCCCTTCAAGTCCATGGCCGTGTAAACTACATAGTCAAGATCAATTACGGCGCGGCATTGCTTATCAGCCCCGATAATAACTTTTCCGTATGAACTGCGCTGAAAGTACGGTATATTTTTTTCCGGATCTTCCTCTTTCTTCTTCTGTTCCTGCTGCATCCGCAATTCTTTTTCTTTGGCTTTCTGCGCTTCAGGTGAAAGCTCCGCACCAGGCGCGGCACCAGGCGCGGCACCAGGCGCCGTCTGAACCTGCGACGGCTTCAATTCCGGGTTTTCATCCATAAGGCTCTTGCCTGCATACAGCGTCCTTTCCGCTTCCACAATCAAACGTTCAGCATCATCATTGACTTTCGCAATCGAAATTCCGCGGACAATGTAAACTCTCCGGTCAACGTATGCTTTGTACAAAACATCCATCAATTTCCGGATGCTGGCTAAATCTCCCTGCACGATAATCGTAAAACGGTAGTAGGTATAATTACCGACAACTCTGCCTGCCAGACTTTCTTTTTCAAAAGACTCAAGATAAGTGATTCCGGAACCGGCTATCCGCTTAGCCAGATCGTCAACCGCAGCCCAGCATTTAACAATAAATGGAATGGCGTCTTTATCGGGAAGACTTTTTGAGTCGAACGAAAAAGAGGAGGCCGTCGGACCGAACTCAATTTTCTCTATTTTCTTTTCTTTATCGCCGCCATACAAGTCAAGCAATTTCCATCTTATGCCTCTCATAAAGGCATCACATTTGACTTTTGAACCGCTCAAATTACGCTCCAGCCCCAATGCCGACAGCAAGATTTCGTCAGCATTGTTTTCATCAATAAGTTCCGAAGTACATTTCTGTGCTTCCACTGTAAAATTCTGAATCGCTTTATCCCACTTATCCGGGGCATTAAAACTGTTTTTAAACATCCGGTAAACCTGGTCACGAGTCACGCCGGAGGCTTTGTTGCTTTCCCAGAATGTGGAGAATTTCGTTTGAAATTCCTCTATATTTGTCCCCATATCTTCGGCAAATTTTTTCGCGGCAGGATATAACGGCATTCCGAAAAGGATGCGGATTTCTTTAAATTTGTCTTTATATTTCTGAGTATCCCGTTTTATCTTGTCAAGATTGCCTTCCACAGGAGCAGGCTTCTGTTTGATCAGATCTTTAATCTGGTTCTTCAAAGTATCTGTCTCGTGTATATACTCCTGCATTGAAGAATGCTCTCTTATGACCATATAAGCAAGAACTCCCACCGCGGCCAGCGTGATTCCAGCCACAATTACCAGCACTATATTATTTTTAATAAAGTTATTCATAAAAAAACACCTACTTTTTGATAGGCTCCTTGAGTTTTGCCCGCAATTTGAAAGATGTAATATTATTCTTACCTTTCTCCGGGGTGTAACCATCATTTTCGAAGACTATCGAATCATCGCCGTCGGCAAACATGCCGGATTTCTTCAAATTTATCCTGAAAGCTTCATCCCACAGACTGTTCGGTTTAAAACCGATGGAATGTCCGTAGAATTTAATCCAGTTGATTTCAGAAACGCCTGCGGTAGATGAAAACTGCTGGGCCATCGGAACCGGGCCGGGGGGCGGGGCGGCAGCTCCGCCTCTGCCGCGGCGTCCGCCGGGAGCCGGAGCGGCGGCGGCACGCGCAAAAGGATCTGCCGCAGCCGTTGTCGTCAAAGTACCTGTACCTTCAAACAATGTAAGCCAGACCATGTCCGGCAGCATTTTCTGCAGCTCGTTCATTATGCCCGGCCATTGTTTGCGCTTGCTGATAATATCCATCGCTTCGTCGTATTCACCTTTTGATGAATCAAGTTCGCGCTTCAAGACTTTTACCTTCTCCACCAGCGCGTTAGTTTTTTCAACTTCCTTTTTCGCCACATCCACCCGGCCTCTGTCGAAATCAAGCCGTTTGGCAACCCCCCAGTAAAAAACCAGCAGACATAGAATTATTGATACCGCGCTGGCATAGAAATAGGGTTTTTTGCGCTGCAGCGCTTTATACTGTTTAATAGATAAAGGCATCAATGAAATATCGACCGGACAGGTCACAATGTGTTTCAGCGCCAGGCCGATAAGCTCGGAAAACATCGGAGCCACTTCAAGCAGCTGCTCTTTATTAATTTCCTGGCCAATACCGACAACCTGGAACGCATTCAAATAATCAACAGGAATCCGGAGCTTTTCATTGAAGAAGCGCGGCGTATAAGCCATTAAAGAACTGCCGCCGCCCAGATATAGATGCGACGGTTTATTGCCGCCGTACTGAGAGCGCCAGACATTAATTGAACGATTGATTTCGCCATGCAGCCTGGTCATTACATTCCGGGCGATTTTAGAAATCGTCGCGGCGACTTCAGAATCAGGCTCCTCATAAGCACCGCCCAGAGCAACAAATCCATGGCGCCGCTTCAATTCTTCAGCATCTGAAAAACTGATATTAAACTCTTTGCTGATCTGCTGGGTTACCGAATGCCCGGCGATTGGAATAGTCCTGGCAAAAACACGCCCCTGATCGGCAAAAACCAGACTTGAACAGCGTCCGCCGATGTTCAGGATCATATCACACTGACTAACGCCGATCTGATTGGCGCGGGCTGCATTGAAAAACGCGGTGGGAGCGATTTCAATAGATAATATCTCTTTGCCGGATTCCTGAATAACATCCGCAAGTTCACTGACCAGATCGCTTTTTACCGCAACAAACAAGGCTTCCATTTCGTCAATGCTGCTTTCAGAATCTTCCGGCGGCGGCGGCGGGGCGGTTTCTCCTTCCGGAACAGGTTCGGGTTCCGGAGCCGGAGTGCTTTCGGATTTAATGGTATGCTTGACCAGTTGATAATCCCAGATCACTTCATCCATGGGATACGGCACTGTCTGCTTGGCTTCGTATTCAACGATCTGCTCAATTCTGCTTTTATCTTCACCCAGCGGCGGTAGTTTACTTAAACGGGTGAACGCAGACTGACCGGATATCGAAACCCTGACTCCATGTGAGACAAATTTATTTTCGGCAAGCAGGCGGTTATATACGGAGGAAAAGACTTCGACAAAACCGGCTTCTTTCAAATCAATGTCATATTCGGCAAAAGCAAACTTCTCCAGTGTCATTCCACCACCGGAAGGAAATGAAAATTCAGCCATTTTAAGGCTGTCCCCACCAATATCAATTGTTAAAACAGTATTCTCTTTGGCCATTATTTCTTTATTTCCGGTTTAATCAGGTCATAGGAGTCGCATTGAATATCAACCCATGGAGATTTGTCCCGCGGGAAAATCATGTTTTCAATCTTTAAGGAGTTGCTTACCGGACCATTGTATTTTTCAAACATGGCGGCAATTTCTTTATCACTGATAGTACCGCTCTGATTCACAGAAAAATATGCTCCGCCAAGAATCGATCTGGACTTACTGTAGAATATAATCCGTCCGACAACAGGTATTGACTTGTGGACGATTCCTTTTGTAGCGTAGCGTTTGAAGATATCGGGGGGGACAACCATTATCTCCTGATGCGTCTTCCCGTTCATTTCGACGGACCAGTAGAGAGTCTTGCCATTTACCAGGGCCATCACTTTTCTGCCTTGATAATCGGCCATGAACAATATTTCAGCTTCGATTGAAACATCATCCAGCCAGGCGGATTCGCCGGTTTTGTTGGGAGTAAGGTAGGAAATATTTAAAACCAGCCATTCGCAATTAGCTTGATTCGAGGCGGAATAATTCGACACCTGAAAAGCGGGAGACTGCTGAAACTTCGCCTTTACCTGAACATTGGTAAAAGCAGCTGATTGAGCAAAAGTTTCACTTGCCGCAATTGTTAAAAGGCAACAGAAAAAAAACAGATATTTTTTCACTTTCAACCAGGCCTCCACTTTTATCAAAAACAATAAAATTCATAACTTGATAATAATATTCCGCAAGGAACAAATTTTCAAGCGATAAAAGACAAAAACTGTCGCAGTTAATGAAAGATTAACGGAAACGGTGAAAACAAAGAAATAAAAAAGTTATTTATTTATATTTCCGGCTTTATTTTCGGGGATTGCGGGAGCAACCTTCTGGGCCGGAATATTCCCGGCTGTTTGAGCTTCTTTAGCCGCAACGACCGATGCCCCTGCCGGTTCCGCTTTGACGCCGGCAGCGCTTTGGGCCGCCAGGTCAGCTTTTACTGCATTTATTTCAGCAACGCTTTTGTCTTTTGCCTTGTGGCTGGTAATAACGGCCAGCAGGAGGGTGAGAATAAAAAATAGAGCAATCAGGATAACTGTAAGACGACTGAGATGGCTTCCCGCATATGCGCCGAAAACTGATTCGCCGACTCCGCCGAACGAACCGCCGAATCCGCCGCTCTTGGATGGTTGAATTAAAATCACTCCAATCATCAGCAATGCGACAATCACCACTGCCGTATATAGTACAGTTATAAGTATTCCAAGCATAATATATCCCAAAATTTATTTTATTGTTACGATTAACGGGACAATACAAATACAACCGCAGCCGGAAAAGTCAAACAGGATTTCCAGACTGCGGCTGAAAAACAATATTTTCAGGAAAAATTACTTGATGGAATTCCTGATAAGATCAGCGAAACTGTCAGCTTTAAGGCTGGCTCCGCCAATCAGGCCGCCGTCAATATTCTTCTGGGCGACCAGTGACGCCGCATTATCGGCTTTCATGCTGCCGCCGTACTGAATACGCACTTTTCCCGCCGCTTCCTGGCCGAACATATCGCCAAGCTGCTGCCGGATGTAGCAATGGGTTTCCTCCGCCATTTCCGGAGTCGCGGTCTTGCCGGTACCGATAGCCCAGACCGGTTCATAAGCAATGACGATTCCGGGCATCTGTTCAGCGTTAATTCCGCACAGACCGCCTTCGAGCTGGGTGAACAGCACCTTTTCGGTGAGTCCGCCTTCGCGTTCGTTAAGCAGTTCGCCGATACAGACAATCGGTTTCAGCCCGGCCGCGAGAGCGGCTTTCAGGCGCTTGTTGACGGTCTCGTCGGTTTCGCCGAAATACTGACGTCTTTCGCTGTGACCGATGATTACATATTCAACGCCGGCTTCTTTCAGCATTTGAGCGGAAATTTCCCCGGTGAATGCGCCATTATCCGCCCAGTGGATGTTCTGAGCGCCGACTTTGACATTGGAACCGGCGGCAGCCTTGACGGCGGCGTCAATGGAGGTGAACGGCGGACAGACAACGATCTCAACAGAAGTGATATCCTTGACTTTGGCCTTCAGTTCTTCGACCAGGGCTTTCGCCTCGGACGCGGTCTTGTTCATCTTCCAGTTGCCGGCAATGATTACTTTTCTTGCCATTTTAAAACTCTCCTTTTAAGGATTTAATTGTTATTCCGCATCCGCGAGGACGGCAACGCCGGGAAGGGTTTTGCCTTCCAGGAATTCCAGCGATGCGCCGCCGCCTGTGGAAATATGGGACATCTTATCAGCCAGCCCGGACTGATTTACTGCTGAAACAGAATCGCCGCCGCCGATAATGCTGACGGATTTGCTGTCGGCTACCGCCTTGCAGACGGACATGGTGCCGCAGGCGAAATTCGGCATTTCAAAACAGCCCATCGGACCGTTCCAGACAACCGTTTTAGCCGAAGCTATTTCTTTGCTGTACAGTTCAATGGTTTCGGGACCGATATCCAGCGCCATCCAGCCGTCTTCAATGTCATTGCCGACAATTTTAGTATTGGCGGCATTATCGAACTTGTCGGCGATCTTATTGTCAACCGGCAGCAGGAATTTAACTTTCTTTTCTTCGGCTTTCTTCAAGGTCGCTTTGGCGGTATCCAGCAGTTCGTCTTCACAGAGCGAGCCGCCGATTTTGTGGCCGAGAGCTTTCAGGAAGGTATAAGCCATGCCGCCACCGATGAGAATGGTATCAACCTTTTCCATCAGGGAGGAAAGCACTTCCAGCTTGCCGGAGACTTTGGCGCCGCCGATAATCGCCACAAACGGGCGTTCCGGATGTGCGACCGCTTTACCAAGGTACTGCAGTTCCTTGTCCATCAGGAAGCCGGCCACGCAGTTGCTTTTGTCCAGGAATTCGGTGATTACCGCAGTGGAGGCGTGGGCGCGGTGAGCCGTGCCGAACGCATCGTTGACATAAACATTGCCCAGTTTCGCCAGTTCTTTGGCAAAACCGCGCATTTTCTGCTTGTCTTCATCAGTCTTGGTCTTCATATCCTCTTCCTTGTGGAAGCGGGTATTTTCACAAACCAGAACTTCGCCGGGCTTCAGCGCGTTAGCCTGGGCGACAACCGCATCGCCGACGCAATCGGAAGCAAACTTGACTTCTTTGCCGAGCAGTTCGCTCAGACGGTCGGCGCAGGGTTTCAGCGAGTATTCCAGGGCAACCTGGCCGTCAGGACGTCCGAGATGGGACAACAGCACCAGTGAAGCGCCTTGTTCCAGAATGTATTTGATGGAGGGAACCGCGGCGGTTATTCTGGTATCATCGCCGACTTTGCCGTTCTTGACCGGCACGTTGAAGTCAACGCGCATTACCACGTGTTTTCCGGCGAGAGCAATGTCTTTTATCGTCTTCTTATTGATATTCATTTCGCATCTCCTGAATTGGGTGTTTTTAGAAAAAAACCCGAAGGGCCGTTTTACAGGCTCTTCGGGTTAAACTCAATCAATCATCTCCGCCGTGAGGCAGGATTAGAGAGTAGCCATGTAACAAATCAGGTCGACAACCTTGTTTGAGTAACCCCATTCGTTGTCATACCAGGAAACAACCTTGACGAAGTTATCGTTAAGGGAGATACCGGCTTTGGCATCGAAAATGGAGGTTCTGGCGTCATGAACGAAGTCCTGGGAGACCACTTCTTCGTCAGTGTAACCGAGAACACCCTTGAGTTCGCCTTCGGAAGCGGCCTTCATGGCTTCGCAGATCTGCTTGTAGCTGGCGCCCTTTTCCAGGCGGCAGGTCAGGTCAACAGCGGAAACGTCAGCGGTCGGTACGCGGAACGCCATACCGGTCAGCTTGCCCTTCATCGCGGGGATAACCACGCCGACAGCCTTCGCGGCGCCGGTGGAGGACGGGATAATATTGCACAGCGCCGCGCGGCCGCCGCGCCAGTCCTTGTTGGACGGGCCGTCAACGGTCTTCTGGGTGGCGGTGGTGGCATGAACGGTAGTCATCAGGCCTTCGATGATGCCGAAATTGTCATTCAGCACTTTAACGATCGGGGCTAGACAGTTGGTGGTGCAGGAAGCGTTGGAAACAATGTCCATTTCCTTGGTCAGGGACTTGTTGTTCACGCCCATTACGAACATCGGGGTGTCATCTTTGGAGGGAGCGGACATGATGACTTTCTTGGCGCCGGCCTGCAGGTGCAGCTGCGCTTTGTCCTTGGAAAGGAAAAGACCGGTGGATTCGACCACGTAATCAGCGCCAACTTCGCCCCACTTCAGCTGTGCGGGATCTTTTTCAGCGGTAACGCGGACTTTTTTGCCGTTGACGACCAGGTGTCCGTCTTTCACTTCGACGCTACCGGCGAATTTGCCATGAACAGAGTCATAGCGGAGCTGATACGCGATGTAATCAACTTCCATCAAATCGTTGATGGCGACAACTTCGATGTCTTTCCGTTCCATTGCGGCGCGGAAAACCAGACGGCCGATACGGCCAAAACCATTGATACCAATTTTGACAGCCATTTGCTTCTTTCCTTTTTTATATATTTTAAGGTTTTAAAGTTATATAATCCCGGCTAACCCGGTATTCTGCGACCATAAAGCCTTGTCAAATACGGAGCAATAAAGATATACCGGATATTCAAAAAGTCAAAATCCCAAACCCCTATTAATACAAAAATATTTAATCTTTGGGCACAACAGACGTAAATATGCTTTTGCTCCGGGCGGGATGAAAAGACTGAAGATAAAAATATTTACGTTTTTTTAAAGTTTACCTTGTGTTGACTAGATTAAAAATGCTAAATTAAAGGCTTCAACAATAATTATTGACAAATAACTATGAATACATATAAACTGGACGACGACAATATTGACGAGATTGTCCTTGCCTGCGCGAAACAGCTTAAGACCCCGGGAGCGGTGCTGGTTGTGCCTACGGAAACCGTCTACGGCCTGGTATGCCGCTGGAATGATGATGCCGGGATCGAGAAAATCTATCAGTTGAAAGAGCGCGACCGCGGCAAACCGCTGGCAATGTTTGCCGACGGCAAAGCCATGCTTGAAGCTAATGGCGTGATTTTGAATCACAACGCGGGAATGCTGACGGAGAATTTCTGTCCCGGCCCGGTTACGATCATCACACCTGACACGCAAGGACATAAAACCGGATTCCGGATTCCGGACCATCCGTTTATCCTGGCCTTGCTCAAGGATATCAAATTTCCGCTGGCCTCGACCAGCGCCAATCTGTCGGGAACGCCGAATGCCTTGAATGTTCAGGAAGCGGTTAGAGACTTGAACGGAACTCCGGATATAGTAGTTGACGCCGGAGCCATTCCGCCGGACCGGCAGGCGTCAACGGTCATTGATGTGTCCGGGGGTGAATTGCGCATAATCCGGCAGGGGCCGGTATCGGAATCGGAAATACGACAAGTTATTAATAAAAGATAACCCGGAAAATTCCGGGAAGAAATGAAAAATCAGGAGTCAGGAGTCAGGAGACAGTAGTCAGAATAATGCAGGGGGCAGAAGTCAGGGGGCAGAAGTCAGGGGGCAGGAGTCAATTGACAGAATAATACAAGAAGACTGTAAGCAAAAGACAGCGCCTGCGGCGCGGAATATTAATAGCCTGAAGCACAAAAAAGCAAACGAGCTCCAGCGGAGCGACATATTATAGCAGAATACAGGAATCAGACTAAGACATATAGACGAAAACGAAACTCAGAATCTATGCAGAAATACAGAATGCAGAAAAATTATTTCGGAGTAAAATGCATAAAAAGGTCAGGACAATTGAAAGTGATTTAGCATCAGGAATTTTTGTTCTATATTCTGACTCCTGACTTCTGACTCCCTAATATTCAGTGTACAGTTCAGGATTCATTATAAAACGATAAAAACTATAGAACCATGAGATTAAAACTCTAACTTAAGGAGACATTGTTATGCCGTTAATTGACATGCCGCTGGAGAAACTGCGTTCCTACAAAGGCAGCAGCCCGTGTCCCAAAGACATCGACAAATTCTGGGACAGCTCGATTGCAGAAATGAAAGCCATTGATCCGGAAGTGGAACTGCTTCCATCCGACTTTCAGGCCCCTTACGCCGAATGTTTCGACATGTATTTCACCGGTGTCGGCGGCGCCCGGGTTTTCGCCAAGCTGCTCCGACCGAAACCGCTCAAGAAAAAACATCCGGCCATTGTCATGTTTCACGGCTACAGCGGCAATTCCGGTGACTGGTGCGACAAGCTGCCGTATGTGGCCGCAGGATTCACCGTCGCCGCGCTGGACTGCCGCGGCCAGGCCGGAAATTCGGAAGACGTCGGCGGAGTTATCGGCAACACGTTTAAGGGGCAGATCATCCGCGGTCTCGATTCCGGACCGGAAAAGATGCTTTTCCGCCAGATATATCTGGACTGCGCCCAGCTTGCCGGGCTGGTCATGCAGCTGCCGGAAGTGGATGCGACAAGAGTAGCGGCAATGGGCGGTTCCCAGGGCGGCGGTCTGACACTGGCCTGCGCTTCGCTGGAACCCCGCATTTGCCGCGCCGCGCCGGTCTTCCCGTTCCTGTGCGACTATAAACGCATATGGGACATGGATTTAGACATCAATGCCTATGCCGAACTCCGTGAATATTTCCGCTGGTTTGATCCGACTCATTCCCGCGAAGATGAAGTTTTCCGCCGGCTGGGTTATATTGACGTCCAGAACATCACGAAGCGCATCCGCGGCAAAATCATGATGGTCACCGGCTTGATGGATAATATCTGTCCGCCGTCAAGCCAGTTTGCCGCGTATAATAAAATAACCTCGCCGAAAGACGTGGTCATTTATCCGGATTTCGGTCATGAAGGACTGCCCGGCAACAATGACCGGATATTCAGATTCATGATGGAAATGTTGAAGTAAGCTACTACGGCAGATAGATTTCCGCGGCGGGAAAACCGCCGCGGATTCTTATGCCTTTTTCGCGTGATATACGAATAGAATAGTTATCATCAGGATTATAATGAAGATCACTGCCAGCAATATCAGCAGATTCAATTTCTTCATGGATTTTTTATTATAGTCGGTGATTCTCGGCGGCACGGTTTTGGCTCTTGGCGGCGGCCTGTTTGCCGGAAACGCCTGTTCCGTGCCGGATCTTGTATTCTGGACTGCTGACGGAGCAGCTTCGAATTTATCCGGCATAACCGCGTCCATTTTCACGGTGACATTGGAATCCATCGATAACGTTACATCAGTGCTGCCGCTGTTAACCGCTTCTTTTTTGTTCAAGGATGCGGATTTGCCTTTCAGTGAAATCACATCATCCGCACGGGAGGTCGAGGTTTTTGACTTTTTAGTATTCCCGAACAATCCAAGCGATTTTCTGCCCGGCATCCGCCCGGAAAGCACCGCGTCAATATCGTCAAGCACGTAATCCCAGCTGGCCTGACGGTCTTTGGGTTCTTTCGCCATCATCATCTGAATCAGCGTGGAGCACTCTTTTGACAGCGCGGGGTTTATATTGTCCGGCGGGGTAAGCGGAGTTCTCACATGCATCTGCAATACTTTACCGGCAGTATCGGACTGAAAAGGGGGCCGTCCGGTTACCATGTGGTAGAGTGAAGCACCGAGGGAATAGAGATCCGACCTGAAATCAATATTCCTCTCCGCCTTGGCCTGCTCCGGGCTGATATAATCCGGAGTTCCCATAATTATGTTCACGGAGGTCTCCTCCGGGTTGTCTTTTAAACTCTTGGAGATACCCATATCCATCAGCCGGGCAAAACCTTTGCGGTCAAGCATGAAATTCCCCGGCTTAACGTCCCGGTGCAGCATCTTATGTTCGTCCCATGCATATTTCAGCGCGAACGCGATATCCCTGGTGATTTTCAGCGCTTCGCGTTCCGTCAGTTTCGTCTCCATTTTCAGCTTGGTGGATACTTCCATACCATCAATATATGAGGTAGCCAGATAATAATAATTGCCCACCTGCCCTGCGGAATAAGCCGTGATAATATTCGGATGGCTGAGTTGTCCGGCCATGGCGGCTTCAGATAGAAAACGATCAACAAAACGTTTGTTTTCAGAGAATTTCGGCAGCAATATTTTCAACGCAACCAGCCGCCGCATGGAATTCTGGGTAGCCAGCCAGACTTCGCCCATACCACCGCTGCCGAGCTTGCTGCGGAGCACAAAATCCCCGATTTCCAGCCCTTCTTCGAGTCCCGGAATCGGAATTGTGATTTCCTTGAAACAGGCCCCGCACTGCAACGTCTGTCCGGCGGTACTGGACTGCGCGGACACTTCCGCCCCGCATTCCGGACAACCAAAAATTATTTCAAAATCCATTATTCACTCCTTCCAACTGGCGCACAACTGCTATTATGATAGAATATCCGTAGCAGGTTTCAAGCGCAATATTGAACAAAGTCCGGATTTTGTGTTAACTTTAAAATGCTGTAATACCTTGAAATTATCCAATCGTCAGCAATATTTCAGTATAAGGAAGGTACTAATCATGATAAAAGAAATCTTCGCGGCGGCCGTTTTGGCCGGTTGTATCACACAAATCCAAACTTCATCAGCACAGATGGAAAAATCTATGAACTCAAAAGCAAAAATCAATGTCATCCTGGTCGGCGACTCCACCGTGGCGGATTATAAACCTGAACTGGTAATCCGGGGCTGGGGACAGGTCATTCCAGGATTTTTCAATAACGATGTAAAAGTCATTAACCAGGCCATCAGCGGACGCAGCACCAAGACGTTTATTCAGGCTGGGGACTGGGATAAAACATTGAAACTGGTAAAGCAGGGGGATTGTGTGCTGATACAATTCGGGCATAATGATTCTCACGCCAAAGACAAGCCGGAATCCACCGACGCCGATACAAACTATTCAGAATTTCTCAGAAAGTACGTTGACGACGTCCGCGCCGCCCAAGCGACTCCGATACTGATTACACCAATGCATCGGGGTAAATTTGAGAAAGGCAGAATCTCCGCTGAACTGCAACCGTATGCTGATGCAATGAAAAAGATCGCCAGGGAAAAGGATGTCGTTTGCATTGATCTTTACATTTCCAGCGGCAGCTTGATGCAGGAACTGGGACCAGACGGTATTGCCCCGCTTTTCTGTGCGCCCGAGGACCGTACCCATTTTTCTGAAAAGGGAGCGGTTGCCATTGCGGAACTGATTGTCAAAGATTTGTCCGCCGCTAAAACCCCATTGTCCAGCTATCTGAAAAAGTAACTTATTTGCTTATTGGCTGCTTTTTCGCGGTTGCTATACTCTGCGCGGTTGAAAATTCAACTTTAGATGAATAGGATTGTGGATTGGATTATTTCGATCCGACTGACAGGCGATATGAATATCGCATGAAGGAGG
>CAIMFA010000130.1 GCA_903840185.1 uncultured Lentisphaeria bacterium
AGAACCTCAAAAAATGCTGTGTCTGCCTGGTCAGTTCGTTAAACGTCTTAGCCGTCATTCTCGGCCCGCCGGCCCCCGTCCTCACCTCTGTGTTCTCTGTGTCCTCTGTGGTGAAAAATGTATTCGGGGTCTTTTTTCTTAGAAATTATTTAATTCAAAAGTTGCTTTATTTAAATACTAGATTAAGTTAATATGCAATCATAATGCAATATATCTTAATAATATATGAGATGTCTTATGTGGATACCGAGAACTTTACAGAACAAAATTGAAGATGCGCTAAAAACCAGACCTGTAATACTTCTTACCGGAGCCCGGCAGACAGGCAAGACTTCCCTTCTAAAAAATACTGTTAAAAATGCTGAATATGTAACTCTGGATAATTTACTGGCGGCAGCCGGTGCGGAAGAAAATCCTTCTGAGTTTCTCGGACAGTTTAAAGCGCGAGTGATTATTGATGAAATTCAATATGCGCCATCATTATTCAGAGAGATTAAAGTTTTCATTGACCGGGACCGCAGCAATTACGGAAAATGGGTTCTGACCGGAAGCCAGAAAATCCAACTGATGAAAGGGGTGTCTGAAAGCCTGGCGGGCAGACTGCGTATATTAACCCTTGAAACCTTGAGCGCCTCAGAGTTGAGGCATTGCGGCTATTTCTCCGCGGAGCAGATCAGGCAGTTTGTTTTCAGAGGGGGGTTCCCGGAGCTTTGGGCGAATACGGGGATAAATTTTTCAGACTATTATGAAGATTACATTCAGACATATCTGGAGCGGGATTTAAAGGAAATAATTAACGTATCCAATCTCCGGCAATTTAGAAGGATGCTGCAATTTTGCGCTATGAGAGTCGGACAGTTAATGAACTATTCGGAAATTTCCAAGGAGACAGGCGTCTCTTTAAATACGGTCAAGAGCTGGGTGAATGCGCTTGAAATATCCGGAATCATATATATGCTTCCCCCGTTTTATGCAAATATAGGAAAAAGACTTGCAAAATTGCCAAAATTCTTTTTTGCCGACCATGGACTGGCCGCATATTTACTGGGAATTGACGAACATAACTATGAAACGTCCCTCTACAGAGGAGCTTTATGGGAGAACATGGCTTTTGCCGAGATTATCAAAACAACAGGCGCATTGCCGGGACGCAATCTGTTTTATTACAGAGATCAGAATAACATTGAACTGGATTTTATTTATGAAACCCCGGCATACAGATATTTAATTGAAGTTAAATCTTCCGAGCGGGTGGATGAAAGAAAATTAAATTTCAGCAAAGTGGCGCTGTTATTAAAAGATAAGCCGGCAAAAAACATTCTAATGGCAAACATCCAGGCGGAAAATACTGTTTCATTAGGCGTTTGTGACATTGTAAACCCTCTCCTTGCCGAGTGTTTTCCCAAATAGGAATACCAATGCTGACAGACGAAAGAATACAAAGCATGGTTTACCACAGAGGGCATCCCGCAGTCGCGGGACTAACCTGAGAGTTAGCAGGACACGGAGAAAAGACAAATACAGCTTAACCACGAAAAACACGAAAAAACACGAAAGTAATACAGAAAGTAAAGAAATAAAAAGACAAGTCAGCGGATTATTGCGTTTCACGCAAACATCCGCTGACTCATGGTTTTGATTTTTTTTCGTGTCGTTCGTGGTTAAATGGTTTTATATGTATTATGTGGTTAAAGAAAGACAAATACAGCTTAACCACGAAAAGCACGAAAAAACACGAAAGTAATACAGAAAATAAAGAAATAAAAAGACACGTCAGCGGATCATTGCGTGAAACGCAAACATCCGCTGACTCATGGTTTTGATTTTTTTCGTG
>CAIMFA010000131.1 GCA_903840185.1 uncultured Lentisphaeria bacterium
CCTTCAGCCGCCGCTTTTTCATTGTATTTGCGTCTTTCCATTTCGGTGAAAGTCACCAGCATCATGTCTTCGAATTCTTCGGTCTCTTTTTTGCTGAAACCGTCGCCGGCATCCGCTGGACACATCGCCATATATTCGGCCAGCGCCTGCTGTCCGGCCAGCTCCGAGAAATCGAGATCAGGGGCCGGGGGAGTTTTCACCACAGCGGGCACGGAGGACTTTATTGCTTCGGGGGCCGAAGCAGGGGAAATCTGGACTACGGTCTTCTTTTCTTTGGTCTCAGGAAGAATACCTTTCCGTTTGTCGCTGCGCTCCAGCCAGTACTGGATGGCTTTCAGATTGGGAATGGCGTCTTTTACTGTTGTCCGGGTGCGGCCTTCATGGTCGGTCACATGAATCGTGATTGTGTAGTTGCCCAGCGCCAGCTCCAGCAGACGGTTTTCCACCCGGCTGTCGATGACGTCGCGTCCGACGTCGATCGCCTCGGCAAACCTTGAATGCTGCTGTTTGTAGTTGTAGAATGACGAACGCGAGATGCCCAGCTGGTACGCGATCTGACTGTCGGTCATACCTTCTGATGCGAAATCCATTGCGCGTTCCGGAAAATTTTCGTCGTACTTTGTTTCAGCCATGATAATTTCTCCATAATTGTTTATTGGTTGCTAAAATTATTATCTCGCACAAAGACACAAAGACACAAAGGAATCCATTTCTAACCACGAAAAGCACGAAAGTAATACAGAAAATGAACAAGTAAAAATACAAGTCAGCGCATGTTTGCGTGGAACGCAATCATGCACTGACTCATGTTTTTGTTTTTTTCGTGTCTTGCCTTTTTCGCACTTTTCGTGTTTTTCGTGGTTAAGTTGCATTCGCTTTATCTGTCTTTTCTGTTCTTTGCGGTTAAACATGATTTCATTCCTATATTTTTATTAAATTCAGCTAATACTAAATATTATATATCTTAAAATAAACAAAAGCAACATCTCTTTAAAACTTTTTTTAATTTTTTGAAGAATTGAATCAAAATGCGAATATCGCAGCTTCATTGAACCATTACGACAGGCCCGGCGCAGAAAATGATATTGAAGAAAAATAAGGTGCGCCGGCTATATTCCGTCTTGAGAAAAAAGTTTCGAGGAGTTGTTGAATTCAAGTATAAAAAAGAGGCGTAAAATCAATGAAGTGTTGCACAAAAACACAAAAACTAATCTGCCCCCGATGATCCCTGGATAATACTCGGGATAACTTATCGGGGTCCGATCAGTTCGCTCTGAATGGAATTGACCACGATGATCAGGAAAGTCTATTCCACGATAATAACGCTATTTAACGTTCCTAATGAGTTCTGCTTGAAATTCGGGTTTCCCGGGTCGGCGCACCAAACTCCATTGATGTGGAATTTGTATTCATAGGTCCCGGGGGGCAGTGCTAACACAACATTATAAACGCCGTTGCCGTCCTGATCTGCCAATTCTTTTTCCAGGCAGTTCCATTCGTTGAAATCACCGGCAAGATGTACTTTGCTGCCAGGCTTGGCTTGTACTTGGAATGTTACATGCTTACGTTTAACTTCCGGCTTTTCCGCGGCAGGCATCTTTTTCTCGGGCGCTGCGGTTTTAACCGGCTTAACTGTTTTGTTTGTCAGATCGCGACTGTCTCCGGACACTTTGGGGCTGTATTTTGAACCTTGCATTTTCTACTCCTCCATAATTAATGGTTGGTCAATTAAATATCAAAACAAATATTACCTCAGCAAATCTCTCATCTAACATAATATATAGCAACAGCAAAAAATCAAGTAAATATCTGAAAATTACTGTTGAAATTTGGGCATGTTTCAAATAATGGTTAAAGATAGTTGACACTTTTTCAAACGCAGCCGCACAAGGTTGGCAGGCTCTGAGCATATGCACCGTCCCTATGGAACTCGAACCCGGGTGGCTCCGACAACGGGTTGAAACCCGTTGCTACAATACAGGGCGTTCCTGCGGAACTCATTTTCTACCAGTGCCGCAGGCTCGAAACATGTTGCAGGGATAGATTTTAATCCATCCACCATCCATCCACACCATTCATTGAGAGCCGCAGGCGCGGAACATATGCAGTCAGGCCTTGTGATAGTTTATGCTACTCAAAAAAGTGTCAACTGCCTTTTGAAACATGCCGGATTTTTGAGTCTTATACCGTTTTTCAATCATAATTACAAATTCATCCAGTGGAAATCGAGGAGATAGCATTTTGCTTGCTCTTGCTGTAAACGTGCTATCCAGCCGGGATTAAGAAAAAGTGGCGGAACCAAAAGCGGCGCAGGGCCGCCGCAATCCAAAGTCAGGCATTGCCTGACGAAGAGAAATTCAGTGAGGCTATAAACTTCAGCCTGGGTGGTTTCTGAATCTGAAAACCATTTTCTTTAAACTTTCTGACAGGATTACAGCAATAGATTTTACATTTTTTAATCTGGATTATTCATAAAATATGGATGAAAGACGAAAATATGCTCAAAAAGAAAGCTTTTGACGAAGCCGCAGTCGTAGCAGCGCTACGGAG
>CAIMFA010000132.1 GCA_903840185.1 uncultured Lentisphaeria bacterium
CGACTGCATCGAGACGACAAATGTGCAGACAGTCATGGGAAACTACCGATGGTCAACCGAATCAGTGGCCAGGGACAGGTTGTTCATGGAGTACCTTGGGGTTACCGGCAAATAGTGTACGCTTTATCCGACTTTCAGGTTGATAACGGCGGTTCTGCTGGCGTCAGCCAGAACAATCGAAAAATATGCTGAAAAATTCTGGGCGGTCAAAAAAAACCAATTCAGATTCAACCATGAAACATTCCCGTCGCTTTCCATGTTCTGGGCGGCCCGATATTTCGGGGAATGCTACAATATTCCGGATGCGAAACGCTGGCGCTCAAAGGCCAAATTATGTTTTTCCGGACCGATAAACAGCTCATTTCACGGCATTGAGAATTCTAATTTGTATCAATGGCTGATTTCATGCCATAAGCTGATCTACGACTGCGCGGCAGGAACCGGCGGCGTTATTAAAAACGGAATTGCCGCCAAAACCGCCATGACATCTATCGTCACAACGGATAATTTCGGTTTTGCCGCGCCCTACGGCGACTGCGAGCCGGTGACCTGGACTTCAGGCCAGCTGCCTTTACATGACGCAGCCGCGGCCTTATGCGGCATTAAAAGTCTGGCGGGACTGGCGCACAGAAGTCGCGCTGCATTGAAAAATGAGCCATATCTTTTTCTGCCGAACACTGGCTGGGGAACGCTTCTCGCGCCGGAATTGAGCAGCGCCTGCATGCCGGAATGCGGAGAGTGGGAAATCGCCCCGCTGGAAAAACACGTAAAAATGCGCAACAATTCGAAAATCCCGGCAAAATATCTTTATGATAAAATTGCTTTGCGCTCCGGCTGGAACGATGATGACCAGTACATGCTTTTTGAGCCTTACTCATGCGACATTCACAGTCATTATGACATGAACTCAATAATCTCCTATAATCACTGCGGCAGAATGTGGCTGGTTGACAACGGCTACGGAAAGCCATGTGGAGAAACGAATCTGGAGAAAGCCTATAACTCGCGGGAAGTCGGGCCGCGCGATCATAACACGTTAATCTTTTACGATAAAGCAGAGAAAATAATAATTCCGCCGCCGTTTTGCGCGGTGACGTCTCTTGAGCGTGACGGTAATATTTTTTTACTGGAAAGTCTGCTGGGAAATATCAAAGGGGCTGCGTGGCTGCGTTCAATCATTATCTGCCTGAATAATTTTATGCTGGTGATTGACCGGGTATCGGTTGGTGATGCTTCCGGATTATCAAAAATTGAGTTGCAGTTTAATGCATTGGGCGAAGACAATTTTTCAGACGGGCTGTGGATACTTGACCAGCGCGGCGCAAAACTTTGGACGCAATTCAGCGGACCCGGGATTGTTTCCAGAGGCTCATATATGACCAGCGGCTGGGAAGAAACGTTCAATAAGAATTATAATTATGCTGAAGCGCCAGTTAAAAAATTGTCCCGGGAAATTGCAAGTCTAAACAACGGAGATGAATTTA
The DNA here is from genome assembly GCA_903840185.1 of uncultured Lentisphaeria bacterium. Taxonomy (GTDB): domain Bacteria; phylum Verrucomicrobiota; class Lentisphaeria; order Victivallales; family Victivallaceae; genus CAIPAT01. Next base: position 1,485 of record CAIMFA010000132.1, read on the forward strand.
CCTTTACCACTCTTTTCTGCGCAGGCAAAGACAAATTCCCAAAATTTACTCTGGATAACACGAAAGTAAGCGGAGCATTTAAAAACCCGGCAGGCATTAAGACACATTACACCTCGCTGGTTTGCGGAGAAAAAGGTGGCGGACTTACGTTTGATTTAAAACCCGTCAGCGCTTTCCCCAAAGGACTCACAGATGATATTTTCGGAACGTGCGGTCCGCGCCCGTTTGTGAGAGAAAACGTATTAAGGAAAACCTGACAATGAGTGAAAAAGAAAAATTACGGACGGTACTGAGCGGCCTGGGACGAATTGCATGGGATTATCATCTGCCTGCCATAAAAAGTGACAGCAGATTTGAACTGATCGCTGTCGCGGATGTAGTGGCGGAGCGAGTTAAAGAGATAAAAGAGCGTTTTGGAATTCCGGCGGGTTACGCATCTTTCGAGAAAATGCTGGAAGAAGAAAAGCCGGATTTGGCTGTGATCGCCTCGCCCACATGTTTTCATGCAGAACAAATTTTTGCTGCTTTTAAACATGGCGCGGATGTATTTTGTGAGAAGCCTCTGGCCGGAACATATCAGGAAGCGCAATGCATAGTGCAGGAAGCACAAAAAGCAGGGCGCAGAATAATGGTTTATCAGCCGCACCGGCTGGCTCCGGAAACTGTGACTTTGCAAAAAATCCTCAATGACGGAATTCTTGGTCAAGTTTTTATGGTCAGGCGAGTTTGTGCGGACTTCAGGCGGCGCAACGACTGGCAGGCCTTGCTGAAATTCGGCGGCGGCATGCTGAATAATTACGGGGCACATTTTATAGATCAGTTTATATATGTTTTCGGCGGCAAATTCGTTTCCGTACGCGGCGAATTGCGCAGTGAAGTAACCGTCGGCGACGCCGACGATGTTGTTAAAGCACTTTTAACAAACAAGCGGAATATAATTTTCGACATGGAGATTAACATGGCTTCCGCCTGGCCGGTCAACGAATGGATAGTAAGCGGAAATTCAGGTTCCGCCATGTATGACAATAAAAACAGATTATGGCGCACGCGTTTTATTGCGGCAAATCTTCTGCCGAAATTGCGAATGCAGGCAGGTCTGTCAGCAGAAGGGCGTAAATATCCGGCGGAATATAACCTGCCATGGGATGAAAAAATATATCCTTTGTGCGCGACGCAGGATAATTTATTTTATGACTATTGCTATAAGCACTTTGCTGGCGGGGTCGCGCCATTCGTGCCTGTATCGGATACGCTGGAGGTCATGCATGCGATAGAACTCTGCCGCTCCTCTGTCTTTAACTGAGCTGAATTTATCAGCGTAATTTGATTATACAATCGGGCCTTTAACTGAGGCTTAAAGCTTGAAAGGATATAAAGATATGAAAATTACCGGAACATTTTTGGACGAGATCAGCCATGACATCCCGCATCAGAACTGGGGTGAAAAAGAATGGGATAAGGATTTCGCGGCAATGAAAGCTATCGGCATTGATACCGTGATCCTGATACGATGCGGACATAAGCGCTGGATAACCTATCCGTCACATATTCTACAGCAGCAGGAAGGCGGACATCTGCCGCCGTTGGATCTGGTGGATATGTTTCTGCGCCTCAGCCAAAAATATGGTTTGGGATTCTATTTCGGCGGCTACGATTCCGGCAAATACTGGGCAAACGGACAATTCGATCAGGAAGTGGATATAAATCTGGCAGTTTTCGATGAGGTATGGGCTAGATACGGCAAAAGCCCGGCGTTCAAAGGCTGGTATTTATCGCAGGAAGTCAGCCGTAAAATCGGCAGCATCGTTACGACATATGCGAAAATGGGACGGTATTGCAAAGCTATTTCCGGCAACCTGCCGGTCATTATTTCGCCATATATCGCGGGAATTAAAGATGTTTCCGCATTTTCTTCAGAAAATAAAGCGGCGGCTGGCATCAGCATCGCAGAGCATGAAAAGGAATGGAACGAAATTATGGATGGAATCCAAGGCGCGGTCGATATTGTCGCATTCCAGGACGGCCATGTTGAATTTGACGAATTGATAGATTTTCTTAAAATTAATAAAGCACTGGCTCAAAAGCACGGAATGTCCAGCTGGACCAATAGCGAAACTTTTGACCGCGATATGCCAATAAAATTTCTGCCGATAAAATGGGAAAAATTGTTGTTAAAGCTCAAGGCCGCGGAACAGGCAGGCATCGAAAAAGCGATAACTTTTGAATTTTCTCACTTCATGAGTCCTAATTCAGCATACGGCCAGGCTAAAGGACTGTATGACAGGTATAAGGAATATTTCAAGATATAATTATTAAACCATGTCTTTAACGCTTTCGCCTTCATGCAATATCGGGGTGAATTTCCGGTCGGCGAGCTCAGAACTGCCGTTAATGCGTTCAAGTATGATTTCCGATGCGGCGATACCCAGTTCTTTTTTATACTGTTCAACCGTCGCCGGACGCGGTGAAAGCAGGCTGGTGAAATTCATATTGTCATAACCGATAACTGAAATATTTTCCGGAATCTTTATTCCTGCTGCACCGGCTTCATTGTA
>CAIMFA010000133.1 GCA_903840185.1 uncultured Lentisphaeria bacterium
TTCGATTGAATTGATGCGGGCACAGGCGTACTGGACATAGGGGCCGGTATCGCCTTCAAATTTTACCGATGCCTGAGGATCAAAGGTCATCGTTGTTTTAGGATTGAATTTCAAAAGCATGAATTTCAGCGCGCCCATGCCGATGATTTCGGCGCGGGCGGCAATGTCTTCTTCGGTTACCTCATCGCCGCATCTTTCGCGGGCGGCTTCTTTAGCGAGGTCAACCATTTCAGCAAAGAGATCGTCGGCGTCAACCACGGTGCCTTCACGGCTCTTCATTTTACCGGTCGGCAGATTGACCATGCCGTAAACCAGATGGAACAGGTTGTCCGCCCAGGAATAACCCATTTTCTTCAGAATGGCGAACAGCATATTAAAATGCAGTATCTGTTCATCGCCGACGACCCAGATCTGGGAGTCCGGCTTGTAATCTTCGTATTTTTTCAGGGTGGTACCGATGTCCTGAGTAATGTAAACGCTGGTGCCATCGGAGCGCAGCACGACTTTCTGCCCCATTTTACCAAGATCAACAACAACTGCGCCATCCGGGCGCTGCGTGAAAACACCTTTTTTCAGGCTTTCAGCGACAAGGTCTTTGCCCAGCAGATAGGTCTGGCTTTCCAGATAAGTATGGTCAAATTTGATGCCCATGCGTTTATATGTGACGTCAAATCCTTCAAAAACCCATGAATTCATGGTTTTCCACAGGGCCATGACTGCCGGGTCGCCTGCCTCCCAGTCCTGGAGCATTTTCTGGGTGGCGCGGCCGATTTCGGTTTCCAGAAACAGGTCTTCGTCATCTTTGCCGGACAGTTCCGGTTTATCTTTCTTCAAAGCTTCAAGTTCCAGTTTCAGCGCGCTGTTGAATTTGACGTAGAAATCGCCGACCAGATGGTCGCCCTTGATACCGGTCGACTGCGGAGTGACGCCGTTGCCGAAACGCTGGTACGCCAGCATGGATTTGCAGATATGAATGCCGCGGTCGTTAACCAGATTGATAGCGATGACGTCATGTCCGACGCGCTTGAGCAGCGAAGCCAGCGACATGCCCAGCGTATTATTGCGGACATGCCCCAGATGCTGCGGCTTATTGGTGTTTGGCGCGGAAAATTCGATCAGTATCCGCTGTCTTTTATCCTGCGGCAGCCTGCCGGAATCGAGCAGTTCACTGAGTCTGGCGACAGAATCGCGGTGAACGGCATGACCCTTCAGCGTAAGATTGACGAACGCCTTGATTTTTTCCGCTTTTTCCACGTCCGCGTGGCGGTTGAGAAAATCAGCGGACATTTCAGCTATTTTATCAGGCGCGGCGCGGAATATTTTAGCGAACCTGAAACAGTTGACGGTAAGATCACCGGTCATGTCAGCCGGACATTTTTCTGTGGCGATATTCCAGTTAGCCGGGATTTCCGCCTGGGGGAATTCAGACTTTAAAAAAGCCTCCAGATCAGCGATGCACTTGAATTCGATCATCTTCAAAACCTGCGGTTGTTCGATTATTATTGTCTTAATCTTCGAGTTGTAAGTTGTAGATTGTGTTTATTAGGTTTCAGGTTTCAGGTTTTAGGTTTTAGGTTTTATTCTGACTCCTGCCTCCTGACTCCTGACTTCTGACTTCTGATTTAAAGCGTCGTTTTTACAATTATCGTCATGGTCTCTGTGAGCGGTTTGATGGTATAGTCGCCGAACGCCGACGGAATCAGGCAACTGTCGCCGGGCTCCAGCCTGACAATCTTGTCATCTCTGCCGATTTCAACCGGATGATTGATGGCGCTCAGCAGGTGGAAACTGCCGGTCTGCGAAGTTGTATCTTTCATTTCCCCGACCAGCCGCAGATCGTCCACTTTAAAAAACTGGCAGCGGTTGATTACCGGGAATTTCCGGTTATGCGCAACCGCATCCACCACTCCGGCAACCCGGGGCGAGGTACGGTTGGTAAAATTAATGGATTCCATGGCCTGCTCCACATGCAGTTCGCGGGGCTTGCCGCTGGAGTCAATACGTCCCCAGTCGCTGACGCGGAAAGTGGTATCGCTGTTCTGCTGGATTTCCAGCAGCAGATTACCGCCGCCGATGGCGTGCAGCGTGCCGGAACTGATGAAATATGCGTCGCCAGGCTCGGAGCTGAACACCTGTAACTGGCTTTCGATATCCGGAGAATTCAACGCGTCAACCAGTTGCCGTTTAGTGCCTCTGGGATTTAATCCGGCCATAATTTTAGCGCCTTTTTTAGCGGCGATGATATACCACATTTCTGTTTTCGGTTCAGCACCATGGCCGAGTTTGGCACAGACGTCCGCATCGGGATGCACCTGCAATGACAGCCGGGTTCCGGCGTCAATAATTTTGACCATGAGCGGAAAACGTCCGCCGTGAAAGTTTTTGCCGACGAGATCTTTGCCGTAGGATTGAATCAGTTCATGAATGGTTTTGCCTTTAAGCGGCCCGTTGGCGACAACGCTTTGCTCGTCGTCGCGGTCAACCAGTTCCCAGGATTCGCCGACCGGATCTTTGCAATCAGGCAGTGCGCGTTTAAGGACTGATGCAAGCTGATCGCCGCCCCACATCCGCTCTTTATAGATAGGAGTGAAGCACATGGGATATAATTCAGTACTGTCCAGCATCATAATCAAAAATTCCTGTTAATTAAGTCCGCGCAAAACCAGCCATCCGCCTTAAACATTTCTGCAATAGTGCAATTTACAGCCTGAAACGCAAAAAGCAAAAAATAATACAACGATTACACTATTGATGAATAATTTTCAGGTTTATTTATTATTTCCATCACTTTTTCCCGATTTTTTTTCGGAAAGATCTGATTCGCTATTGACAATATGCATTAATTCACTTATAATTCACTTATGACAAAGATTAATTCACTGTGATCAACTATTGTTAGGGTTCGTGAATCATGCTTATGGAAAGCGACATTGCGCTCAAAGGCGCGGCAAAAGTTAAAAACGAAGTACGGAACTGGATCAGGCAGCATCGCCCCAGCCCCGGCGACCGCTTCATGTCGCAGCGGGAACTGGCCAGACTGCTGGATGTCGACCCCATGACCGCGCACAAAGCGCTTTCAGAACTCACTGATGAAGGCGTACTGTACCGGGTGCAGGGCAAAGGATCGTTTATCGGCAATGCCCCCCGGGAAATTCATGCGCTGAACCTGGCAATGGCCCTGGCCCGTCCTGATCTGGATAATCCCGTAACCAACTCCAACCACTGGCATATTGTGCAGCGGGTAATAACCGGAGTAATGCAATCATTGAAAGATCACGATACATTTTCAACAATAATCGTCCCGCCGCAAACCGATCCGATCCGTGCCGAAGACAGGCTGCAGGCATATGATGCGGTGATTTTTACAAGCTTTGAAGAATACCATAATATAGCCGGGCCCATACTCAAGTCCAGAAAAATGCCAGTTATTTTTTTCAGTGATTTGAAGGATGCTGACGCCGGAATAAAGTTATCAATAGGGCAGGACGAGAGTGTTTCACGGGGAATTTCCTATATGGCGGAAAACGGTTACCGCCGGATCGCTTATATCGGTTCAGATCAAAGTCCGGAAAAGCTGGATGCCTACAAACGCACGTTGGCAGATTATGCGCTGCCGCTGGATGAAAAAAATATTGTGCTGGGAATTAATGATCAGGATAGCGGTGCGCGCGGCGCGGCAATCCTTTACGGGCGCGGCTTGAATTGCGACAGTATTTTCGTGGATACTGATTTTAAAGCTGTCGGAGTGATTGATTATTTGAATAAACAGGGCGTAAAAGTGCCGGATGATGTTGGAGTCATGGGCTTTGACGGAATGGATTCCTGCATCAATGCGCCGCCGTACCTGACCACAGTAAAAACTTGCCACGGCAAATTGATTGCCGGCGCCTTGGACTTTTTAAGACAAAGCGAACGTAAAAAAGCCGTGTCGCACTATCTGGAAATCCCGGGAGAAGTTATTCCGAATAAAACATTAAAAGTTAAACACTAAAAATTTAAAGGAACCGTGATGTCTTTAATTTGCCAAAAAATAAAACACAAAGAAGGAGATGGTAAAATGTCGAAAAAAAGAAGTTTCACGCTCATTGAACTCCTGGTCGTGATAGCAATCATTGCAATCCTGGCCTCAATGCTCCTGCCGGCGCTGAACAAAGCTCGAGAGAAAGCGAAAGCTATTTCCTGCACTAGCAACCTAAAACAACTTGGGGTTGCCGTGACGTCATATGGCACAGATTATCAGGATTACATTCCTAACGCCCGGGTCTCTCCGTATAATGGAGCGCTTGTCAATGGTGGATGGATTGCTCAATTCTATCCTTATGTCAAAAGCACAAAAGTATTTTTCTGCGGCTCAAATTCCCGCATCAGTGACCTCGGAGTATGGACTGCATCCGGATTTATGGTCAATCTGAATGGAGTATCCGACGGTAAACCATCAATCGCGTATGGGTACAATTCTGAATTTGCTAATTTGTGGCCAGGCGTAGAAAATCCTGCAATTGCGGCTCGTAAAATTACCCGAACTAAGTATATAGCTGAAACCATGATATTGCTGGAAAGCGGCCCTCTCAAAATCGGAAACAGTATTGAATCTGAAGTTGATACATACTATACTGATTCACGCCATGGTTTTGATTTCCGTCACAATTTGTCAATGAATGTGTTATATCTTAGCGGTAACGTTGGTCAGAGCAAATGGAATACCATCGAAGGCAGATGCGCCGGCGGTTTAGGCATCCTCTATAACGCCAATGCCTATTACTCCAGATTTTGGCATCACGATGAAAGCTATTAAAATTAATGAAAAACGTTTTAGTGCTGCAAAATTAAATTTTAAACCAAAAGAGTCTGTTTTGTGCAATTGACTCGATAAAAAAAGGACATGAACATGAGCAATGAATGCAAAATTCCGATGTTTCATAAAACTACAAAACTCTCGTTAACTGGTCTGAGCAGTTTTTGTTTCATTATTGCCTCTCTTGCTTTTTCCGGGATGACTCTGAATGCTCAGGAAAATCTAGTAAGCAATCCGGGATTTGAAGACAGTAAAAATATTACGATCAATACCGCCGCCGCGACTCCATCGGCATGGGAAATTATTGCAAAACGGGGGGGGTATGATATTGAGACCGGCGATCAGGTGCTGATGCCGCTCTCCTGGGAAGCAAATCCATTCGACGGCTGGGACGAACATCCCGATAAGCGCTCTTACACCGGCAAGTTTCGCTATGTTACAGGTCAGGCTGGCAAGGAAGTGCATTCCGGAGAACATGCCATTTCCATATCAGCGAATACTCGTGCCGCAATATGTTCAAGTAGTGGATTTTCAGTTATTCCCAAGATTCAGAAAAAAGGCAAGAAGCCTGTGCTGCCGCTAAAAGATCCATTTTACTTCAGTTTTTATGCAAAAGGACAAGGAAGTATTTCCTGCTATATCTATACAAATCTGAGCGGTGGAAAAGTAAACTACAGCGCCCGTAAAGTTACGCCTGAAAGTTTTATTCTTACCGATCAATGGCAGAAATTTGAAGGATCAATCCAATTTACGGATTCTGATGTGGTAACTGCCAGCGGTATTGTATTCGGCATAGAAAATGGCAACGCGACAATTGACGACGTTGCATTGTATAATGTAAAACCGGAAGCTTCCAATGCCGCTGCCGCCGGCAATCCGGAATCTGCCGGGGTACCTTCAGGTCAGCAAAACAAATGAGAGAAAACCAGAAAAGTTGAAAATGATTCATAAATAACAAAAATTAACGCATTTTCAACATAATTTCTTCATCTAAATTATAACTGATTTACACAAGCGGCTTAAACCGCTGTGCAATTTTTGTATCAATCTGTGCAAGCTGTTTCTCTCTTTACGGTAAAAGATTACAAAGAGAATTCAGTTGAGCCAACTGCATTATGAGTAAAAAAAAGGACGTGAGCATGAATGATAAATGTAAGATTACAATTCGCCATAAAACTGCAAAATCAGCTTTAAATATTTTCTGTTTCTGTATCATTGCCTTTCTTGCTTTTTCCGTGGTTACTTTGAATGCCCAGGAAAATCAGAAAGGCATAAATAACGGTTCTTTAAATGTACTTGATTTCGGCGCTAAGGGCGATGGTGTTGCCGATGACACTGATGCAATTCAAAAATGCTTCCTAAAGGCATCAGCAACCTATTCCCCGCCGGAAGTTTTTTTCCCTGCCGGAACCTATCTGGTTTCCAGAACACTGTTAATTCCGCCATGCGGCGATAAGAATGGTTTAGGACTTATTAATATTCGCGGTAAGGCGGCAACCATCAGACAATCCAACTCCACAAAAGATATCTTGTATTTACACCGTGCGTATCGTAATCTCATTGAAGGAATAACCTTTGACGGAGGGAAGATACAGATAAAGTGGTGGACGGAGAATTTAGACAGTGCGCACATTATCGTCAGAGATTGTATCTTCAAAAATTCATCAAGTTATGCTATTGATGACAGATTGCGCAAAGACACTAAGTCTCCAGCATGGTATGCAACTATGAAGCCTTACATCATCGGCAACGACAATCAGGGGCGCATCACACTAACTCCGGACGATAGCGAGAAAACCGCACCGCCAATGGGGTGCAATTCCACGGTTGCACGAATCAGCCGCTGTTCATTTATCAATTGCATGAATGTTCTATCGGCGTGGTCAGACTGGCTTCTTATGGATGATTGTACGATTGAGACTCATCCGGACATGAATGGAGCAGCCATTATTTCAGGAGGAAACCTGCTGCTGGAAAATGTCACCGGGGTTGCTCATGTGACGACTGGAAAAAATCAGTGCTGGATTGAAAAAGTGGTGGATGGGCAGGAGGACGGGATAGACTTGAAAAACGTCAAGTTTAAAAGCGATTCGGAAAAAGGTCTTTGCGCAGTCCGCAATTGGTATAAATTTTCCGGCGGACGACACGACTATATTATTGCGGATAACTGTGAATTTCAAAGCGCAGAATCCAAAGAAAACAGCCTTTTTTATCTTATACAGGCCCCCAATTTGATAATTGTCCGGAACTGCCGGGAAACGTCTGGACGGAATGTCAATATATTGGGTTTTGAAAAGAAATTCGACGAAGATTATTTTCATGCTGGGAGTCCTGACATATTTTCTTACATGATTAACGATAACAACCAGCATTTGATTGCCAATTTACCTGAAAACATGGAACCATTTGCCGATGATCCGCTACCGGGAAATATTGCGCAGAAATTTGAACAGTATCCCGCCGACTCCGTCACATTGCCGGAAATGCGGCGTAATATTACTAAAGAGCTTAATGTCATGAGTTTCGGCGCAGAAGGCAAGGGCAGCGCTGATGACTCTGACGCATTTTGCAAGGCATTTACGGAAGCTGCTAAATCTGATTCTCCGATTGAGATTATTGTTCCTAACGGCATCTATCGTTTGGACAAAGCAGTCGAATTGCCGCCGCGTATTATTGTGCGGGGAGTCGGAAGAGCAACGCTTACTGTACCATCCGGCAGAAAAGGCGCTGTTTTTACAGCTTCCTGCGCCATGCGTATTCTCATGCAAAACCTCATTTTTGAAAATTGCGATGATGGTGTGGCGATCACTACAAAATCCGACAATGAATGCAATATTTTGATTGACAACTGCACTTTCAATAAGAATAATGGATTTGCTATAACATGCTTAAGCGGTGCTGGTTCGATTGCCGATCCGAATAAAACGTCATTACGGATCAGCGACTGCACGTTTTGTTATTCACGCGTCTTGCTCAATAATGCAAAATATGCCTTGATAGATAACGCCTGGATCACCACTGATCCTGATATGATTGATGCCGGCGCTATCGTGAACAAAGGAACCCTTCGTCTGAAATCAATGTGCGGGGTCCCGCAAACGACCCGCGTGAACAAATCAAATGGCAAAAGCAGCGAAGACACAAAAAAGAATGATATGCGCTGGGTGGATAATTATTTCAAAGTTTTTTGTGACCGTTGCCGTTTCGGCGGAGAGGATGGCGGATTGCCGTCAGTAGTGAACTTTGCCGCAGACGGAGAATTGTTGATGCTGAACAGTTGGTGTTCTATTTACACAGGTAATCCTAAAAGAATAACAATAGTTGATTGCCAGGCTATTCCAAGTCTGCTTGCGTTCCAGGGGAATCTTGCGTGGCCGGCGCCGCAAAGGATGATAACAATCCGTTCCGCCGCAAAAGGGTCACTGGAAGGACGTTTTTTTGAAACCGCCAATACGGCGCCGCCTTCTATAAAAGATGAGCGTAATCGCGAGGGCGGAAAATGATTATTCACAGGAGATCGCGGGTTCCATTGCTGTCGTTCATCGGATTGAGTCTTCTATTATGCTGTTCAGCATTCAATACCCAATCAGCCGGGCTGCAAAAAGAAATAACCGTTGATCTTGGAGACGGAGTTTCTTTTGTCATGGTGCGAATTGAGCCTGGAACGTTCACAATGGGAAGTCCGTCAGACGAGAAAGACCGACGGGAAATTGAAAATCAACATTTGATTCGGATCAACAAACCGTACTATATCGGTAAATTCGAAGTCACGCAAGCAATCTGGGAACGGGTGATGGAAGCTAAAATCACCAGTCCGTGCGCAAAAATCAATAGCTGCGGCCTCTACTGGGAGCCAGGGGACACAATGGACATCACTTGCAATGTACGCCCCTCGAAGTTTATTGATCCTAGGAAGCCAGTTGACAGTGTAAGCTGGCGTCAGTGCAAAGAATTTATTGCCCGCTTGAATCTTATCGTTAAAGATGGCGGGTTTCGTCTGCCCACCGAAGCGGAATGGGAATATGCCGCCAGGGCAGGAACAAAAACAGCTTATTATTGCGGTAATGATGCGGAAAGACTGGATGATTTTGCATGGTACAAAATAAATAGCGACAAAACAACTCATCCGGTTGGAACTAAAAAACCAAACCTCTGGGGGCTTTATGATATGTATGGAAATGTCTGGGAGTGGTGCGAGGATAAATTTACTAATGAACCATATCCATTCTCCGGCAAAGAAGAAATAATCGATTTTTGTAATCGCGGTAGTGATGGAGGTAATGCATCTCAGGTAATCCGCGGCGGTTCCTTTGCATTTAGCTCATCATTCTGCCGCTCGGCAGCCAGGAGTGGCGCAGATCCGTGGCATTCAAATTCCGACATTGGACTGCGTTTAGTAAAAGACGAACCCCGGACGGATAACCGGCTTCCGGGTATCCGTTGATTGAACATCGTTCGCTGCTGGAGAAACAAAGAAATCTTTTTGTTTGCCTTCCATTCTCGGAAAGTAAACATGTGGCAGACATAACCGGTGATGGCAGACTGTTTCCGGGAAGATGAAAAAATAAACGCCACGAATGTCATGTCTGATTTTGATTTCAATGCTCTATATGCGTAACGAAAAAGAGGTAAAATGCCTAATAATAAAATCTATTGGTCAAAACAGGATACTCCTGCTGAACTTCACACAATGCTTACAGTTCTGGCGGGAGAATACCCGGTTTACTAGGGAATAAGCGGAAACGGTATTCAAACAAAATTCATCAAATCAAAGAAGAATGGTGTTTCCGCCGTTTCATTGGAAAGCGGTTGCGCCATAATCAAATACGACGGCATCCGCATGACTGTTATCACTTGCAATGCAGTGGCCCTGACCTGACCAATGATGAAATCTGGCACATATGCATTACCCTGACTAAAGTAGAAAACGCTTTCCGGATGCTAAAAAGCAACCTTGGCTTGCGGCCATTTTTTCATTATACAGAAGACCGTTGTGACGGACATATCTGGATTACAATTCTCGCCTACCATCTGATGCGCTGGCAAAGTCAGGCATCTGTAATATCAGCAAACTGGCCAATCCTGAAACCAAAGCTGAAATAGAAATTAAAGGTAATACCTTGACTTTCAGACTTCCTGACCCGCCGCTCGGTTTGTTTGGGTATGTGGAAAAAGGCAATGTACTCTTTTTCAGTTTTTTCCATGTCGCTTCCAGCCCTTATTTCGCACTCCGTGGAGCACAAA
>CAIMFA010000134.1 GCA_903840185.1 uncultured Lentisphaeria bacterium
AGAAACTTCCCATGATTTGATCTTTGCCATTATGTACTTCCTTTTAGAAGAATAAAATGACACAAATTTTTAATATTTCAACTTTTATTTACGGATAAGCACTAAATTAGACTTATAATTCAAAGGGAAAATAGTTTCAAAACAAAAAAGGATTTGAAATGAAGAACTGTCGTGGAAAAGGAATTTTTACACTCATCGAACTCCTCGTGGTGATCGCCATCATCGCAATTCTTGCGGCAATGTTGCTGCCGGCATTGAGCAAAGCCAGAGGAACAGCGCGCCAGGCGGCTTGTCAGAGCAATCTGAAACAATTGGGAACCGCGCTTAGCATGTATCTCAATGATAATCGCGAATGGATGCCGTCAGCCGTTAGTGCTACCACCAACAGCCAGCCGGAAGTGTTGCTTTTCGCATATACAAACAATGCTGCCAATCTGGGAGTGCGCGGTGCGTGGGGACGGCCTGACGCGAGTTATGCACCTAAAAACATGGTATTTCTATGTCCTAGTGACACAGTAAAAACAACATTCATGGGCTGGCCTTCTTCTTACGCGTCAAATGCATTTATAAATCAGTGGTCTGACCGAGCCTCTGCGTCCGGTGTTCGTCCGGCGCCTGCTGGTTTATTTACCTCCACCTGGCGAATGACTGAATTCAGAAAACCCGATCAATGTGTATATTTGACCGATGCCGGAGCCCAAACCGCTGCCAATATAGGGATAGTAAACAGTCCTCTAATATATGTAGGCTTTAACAGATCTGATCTTCCTTATAACTATATGGTTGGTTTTAACAACCATAACAAGGGTGTAAACTTTTTGTATGCCAGCGGGCGCGTCAACTATATCACAGTAAAAGGCGGTATTTCCGGTTACAGTTTACCAAGGTGTAATACCGCAGATGGTAAACTTTTCTGGCAGCCGGATGATAGAATATAATATTCTTAGTATTGAACTGACTGCGACAATTGTCCAATTTTGAGTTCGTAATCAGTTCTAATTAGATTTTATAACACAATGCACTAGATTAATTAATCACGGCTTTTTTGAATAAGGATTGATTCTATAAATGAAGAAAACATTGCAAGGTATTTTTCTGGGATTTTTATTGTTGACTATGACAGGAAATATTGCGGCAGACGAGATTGTTGCACATTGGAATTTCAACTCAACGGCGAACAAAAACATTGCAGATGCCAGCGGGAAACACGATGCGGCTATTGCTGACGGCAGCGAGGCGGAACTTTGTGCCAGTCCTGATGATAAGGCGGTATTATTTAACGGCGGCAATACTTCGGTACAGGCTAAACACGCCGATGATCTGTCCATGGAGGATGATTTTACGATTAAATGTATCATAAAGCCGACAATGCTTAAGGACTTCCGTACCATCTTATTCAAAGGTTACCGCAAAGCTAAACCTGAGTTGATCAATTACTGTTTTGATGCCAGAGACGGCAAAATCGAGCTGAAAACTAAAACCGCCGATAACGAATGGCATGCCTGGACATCTGACCCGTTGTTAAAAGAAAATGAGTGGTTCTGGATTGTGTTGTCATATAAAAATAATATCGTCAAATTGTGGGTGAACGGCGTTGAATGCAAGGTGGCGCAAGCCAAACCGGTTCCAGGCGGCAAGTTGATTAAAAACAGTTATCCACTGCATATCGGCCATGCGCTGGATAGTTTTAACGCTCAGAGTTATCCTTTTGTCGGACTGATTGATGATATCAAAATAATTAGCGGCGCCATGGATTCAATCCCGCAAAGTGAAATTGATGAATGGAACAAACGGATGAATGACTATACACAGAGAGAGATTGCTGAAAAAGTTAAAAAAGTAGCGCTTAAAATTGAAAAATTCGGAGCGCAGACCGCGATGCCGGCCGGCGCAATAAACGAAATGAAAAATAAATTATTAAAGATCGCTGCGCTGCCGGCGGATAAAACCGAAGCAGGCTTTGCCGCGCTTGACCGCGAATTGAACGATCTGCTGTATAAAAGCTACTACAATAAATACTGTTCCAGCCCTGATGGTTTTGTAATTGCGGCGCTGGCCACTGCCAGGCGGATTGAAAGGCGTCCGGACTTTGTTACTTTGCTGCCGCCAGCTACCGGAGAAGTTCAGTTGCTGGCTGCTGGAAATGAATATGAAGGATTTCAGGCATTACTGATTGCCAATCCAGAAAAGAATGTGGATAATGTGGCAATTAGGGTCTCTGATTTGACGCATGTCTCCGGTAAGCATGTAATCAATTCCAGACAAGTGACTTTCGGTCGCATTCAAGATATTGTAAGTACTCCGCCGGATATTCCTGTGGACTTTACCGGCGCCTTCCCTGATATGATCGAAGACGGCGTAGCTCCGCAAATTATCCCCAAAGCCGATTTTGTCCCGGTATATTTCAGAATTTTTGTTCCGGCAGGAACTCCGGCAGGGGTCTATAAAGGCAGGATCAGTTTTAGCGGCAACGGGATTGAAAAAACTGTTGAATTGCAATTGCGGGTGTTTGATTTTTCTCTGCCCGTGCGCTCGTCATTGAAAGTGGCATTCTCATTTTTTGAAAAGAATTACGCCGACTGGTACGGATACAAAGGGCTTTCAGAAAAACAGAGAATGTATATTTATGATTTTCTGCTGAGTTATGGTATTTCCCCCAATAATATTTATCATACCAACGGCAGTTACCCGGCGCAGGAATATCTTGAAAAATTGAAGGATAGAATTAATTTTCTGACGTTCTCTGCTGACGGCCCGGCAAAGCCGGTTTCTGATCAGGAACTGGAAAAAATCATTGAACCCAAGGTTGCCGCTTATGAAAAGATAAAGTCCGCCGGACTTGAAAAATATGCCTACTATTACGCTTACGATGAGATATCCGCCAATATGAAATACCTGCCGGCTGCCAGACAGATGCTTCCGGCAATGCGCAAAAAAATACCGGGACTGAAGGCGATGCAGACATCATTTCCAATACCTGAGATCAAAGATCTATACAGCGCCTGGTGTCCGCTTTTTTATCATTTCAGCGACAAAGAGGAGTTGAAAACATTACAGGAACTTAAACAGCGCGGCGATGAGATCTGGTGGTATGCGGCAGATTCTCCAAGCAAGCCTTATCCGAATTTTTTCCTCGACTATCCGGTGTTTGACTGCAGAATAATCGCCACGCTCAGTTTCATGTACAAAATTGACGGGGTTCTGTACTGGTGCATCAACCGCGAATGGTCCACTAATCTTGACATTAAGGATCAGTGGCCGCAGAAACCATGGAAAGCATATATTGTTAATATTTTCACCCAGAAGCGTGTCAGTAAAAACGGCATGGGCAATCTGGTTTATCCGGGACCGGACGGTCGGATATATCCGTCGCTCCGGCTGGAAAATCTCCGGAACGGCGTAGCAGATTATGAGTATTTGACAATGCTGAAGAACAGTATTGAAACATTGAAGGGAAGCAAATATCAGGATAAACAATCCCTGCTGGATAAAGCATCCGCCCTGCTGGTAATACCGGCGAATGTGGCCGTCGCGGTCAATAATTATTCCAGCGATCCGGACAATCTATTGAAGTATCGCATTAAAGTTGCGGAAATGATTGAAGAAATTAATGCGGCGCTGGCAAAGAACTGATCCATTGGTGATTTAATTAAATACAGGATTGCCGATGAATACCAGAACAGAAAGAATAAATCTGGCATTTGCCCATAAAGTTCCAGACAGAACTCCGTTGTTTGAGATTTTTCAGCCGTTTCAACCCATTTATTGGGATATTTGTGGCGAAAACGTGGCGACGCATCAGGCGCTATGCTGGGACGCGATGTCCGATGGCATAAGCTGGGAGGAACTGGTCGATGAGTCGGCAAAAGCTCAATTTGCCATCTGCAAGTTCTTCGGCCTGGACATGGTGCGTCTCACCGGAGCCCCTGCGGCTCCGGAATATGTACGTCCGGTTAAAACCGGAGCTGCGTCATGGAGTTTACAGGGAATTGATTATGTCGAGAATCCAAGGACAAAAATGGTTGAATATGCCGACCCGGCGGACGCAATGTCCTACTCAAACCGGGTTACAGAAGAAGATATGATCAGGCAGATCGAGTCCTGGGATGGCTTCGCGGCAGAAGTTAACGTCAACAGTTTTGCCGTATACGACAAAGTACGAATGCTTGCAGACAGGGAAGGCATTGACTGGGTTTACATGGGGGAAATAGGCGCCGGCACCGGTGTTGCTTTCTATCCTCCTTTTATGCTGATGTGGATGTTGACTGAACCGGAACTTTACAGCCGCTGGCTGGAAATGAAAAAAGTCAGCGCCTTTAAACAGACGAAGGCAATGCTGGCGCGAGGTTTTAAGGTAATCGCCCTTGGAGGTGATGTCAGCTGTGACAAAGGACCGTTCATTTCTCCGCAGTTGTACCGTGAATTTATTCTGCCTGTCATCCGGGAACATGTCGAACTGGTGCATGAAAATGGCGGTCTGGCTGTATACACTTCAGATGGCAATCATTGGGATATTAAAGAAGATTTTTTCTTTAATTCCAATATTGACGGATACAAGGAAGTTGATAAAGCTGCAGGCATGACTATGGAAAAGCTGATTGAAGCTGATATTGATAGAAAAGTCTGCATTATCGGCAATATTGACGCACGCCATATACTATGTCATGGAACGGAAGACGAGGTGCTCCATGAAGTTATGCAATGTCTGAAACTGGGGCAGCAGAGTCCTGGCGGGCATATTCTGCACGCCAGTCATTCCGTACATGAAGACGTTATCCCGGAAAATTATTATACTGTAGTCAATGCCTACCGTGAATTTTTTGATATGGAACCGCTTCAATATTAACAGAGAGGAATATAATGAGTAGAATTTTGCTAAAAATCATGTTTCTTGCAGGTATTGCCGCCTGCATGATTACAGCCGGTTATGCTGGAGAAATTAAGCGTTCCATCACGCTGGATGAATCAAAAATGCTGACGCTGGCGGAGAACGGCGCGGCGCAGTTTGAAATAGTAGTTCCAGAAAGTTCCGGCAATGTGGCAAAATATGCCGCTCAGGAATTGCAGACGTTTCTGGAAAAAACGATAGGGGGCAAGATTGGCATTGTCTCCTCGCCGACTCCAGGCAAAACAGTATTGCTGATCGGAGATAATGAATTGACCCGCAAGCTGGGGGTGGATGTAAAATCGCTGCCGCGAGATGGATTCATTATTAAAAGCATTGGCAATACTATTGTGATTGCCGGCAGGGACGATCCAGCTAAAAAAACGGATGAACAGTTCACGTCTGGTATATGGGGACAATTGTATGAACGCGGGACGCTGTTTGGCGCTTATGATTTTATGGAGCGCTTCGCCGGAGTCAGATTTTATTTTCCCGGAGAACTTGGAACGATTATTCAAAAGAAGAGCAGCTTGAAGATTCCATCTGTGGATATTGTAGACTGTCCTGATTATGCCGCGCGGAGTTATTCCACTTATGACGGGAAATGGCCTGGCCAGAAGAACAGTACTGATTATTATGATAAAAACAAAATAGCCTGCCGTTACCGCATGCAGACAGAATATATTCCAAATTGTCATGGACTGCGGGATTTGGATTATCTGGAAAGATTCGGTAAAACTCATCCGGAATATTTTGCGATGATGGACAACGGCAAACGGTATTGTGACCCCGGGATGCAGTTTCCCGGACAGTTGTGTTACAGCAGCGGGATCCGCGAAGAAATATATAAAGACGCGGAAGCATTCCTGACCGGTAAGCCGGTGGAGAGCCGCATTCCCGGTAAAAAAGTCTGGCCGCCAAGCGGCTACCAGAAAGGCTATTTCAATACCATGCCCCAGGACGGATTGTATTTCTGCCGCTGTCCGGAGTGCAAGAAGCATTTCAGCGGCGGCGACCAGGCTACATCGGAGTTCCTATGGGAAACAACCATAGCAACTGCTCTTAAACTCAAGCAGAATAAGATCCCCGGATATGTTACCATGATGGCCTATACTTTCTATGCTCCGGTGATCAGGCAGGATATTCCGGACAATGTTCTGGTAATGGTGGCGGAACTGGGGCCCTGGGGCGAAGCGAATGTAACCACGCAGCAAAGAGACAACAAGGAGATACAGGACTGGACGAAAAAGCTCGGGCACAAGGTCTGGCTGTGGAATTATGCCGGAAAATACGCAAGCCTGAACATCCCAGGAATTCCAACATCCACCCCGCGTGCAATTGGCAATTATTACAAATCATTATCACCATATATCACTGGCGCTTTTCTTCAATCAAAAACAGACCTTTTCACTTTTAATCATTTGAACTATTATGTGTTTGGCAAAGTCTGCTGGAATAATTCAACCGATGTTGACAAGATACTTAATGAATACTATTTGTTGATGTATGGTCCCGCCGCCGAACCCATGAAAAAGTTTTTTGAACGTATTGAATATCTTTGGATTAATAAGATCATAAAAAAGGTTATGAGCACTTCTGAAGGCCCCATAGTAGCCCCGCCTTCAGAATATGAGATATGGGAGAAAATTTATTCCCCGCAGGAGATTGCGTCACTGACAGCGATGCTTGATCATGCGGAAAAACTTGCGGCCAAAGATGCCGACGCTTTGAAGAGAATTAAATATATGCGGAATGATTTTCTGGACTTGCTCGCAAAGCAGCGAGGGCCTATGCCGATGCAAAAAATGATATTGCGGGTTTGGTATTTAGCGTAAAAGATGTTCCAGCGGATAAGACCATTGCCATAGACGGCAAACTCGACGACCCTGTCTGGCAGACTGCCAATGAGGTCGCTCTAGTGCCGTTCAGTGCAGGTAAAGATCCTGTCAAAACCACGATAAAGGCGTTAAGAAGCAAAGACTATCTCTATCTGGGGTTTGAATGTCTGGAACCTGAAATTGACCGGGCTATCGCGACTATGAGAGAAAATGATGATAAGAAGGCATATGCCGATTCTTCCGTTGAAATTTTTCTCAACCCTTCCGGGGACAGGAAAAATTATTGTCAACTGATTGTTAACATGCTTGGATGTTTGTCAGACCAGAAAATCAATAAAGCGGATTCTGACTCAAAACCCGATTGGAGCTGGAACAGTGAGGCAATTGTAAAAACGAGCAAAGGCATTGACGGTTGGACTGCGGAAATAGCGATTCCGTTAAAGAAGCTGGAAGGGATGAATTCTAAAGGATTCCCCGCCAATTTTAACCGCAACCGTATTCTCAGCAACGGCAGTTCCAGCTACACCTGGAGTCCGTATTTGAAAAACGGCTTTCATGAGATTGACAACTTCGGGATTCTTTTCTTCGGAGACTATAAAGAAACTTCAATCATAGATGGCAGTTTCAACAAAGTCACCCAAACTGGAAAATCTTTCGGAAAATGGAATCTTCCGGTTACTCTAAAAGAAGGGCAGTTTATTACGCTGGATGCTTCAACCAGTCCGGAGCCAGGCGGCAAGAGCATTAAATTGCAGAATAAAGGTGATGAAAGCCTGGCGCTGACTCAGGGGCTTCCGGCATTGAAGCCGAACACTAAATACAAACTGACTTTTTTTGTAAAAATTGATGACATAAAGCCAGTCTCGCCGCGCGGCGGCGTAAGAGTGAATATATGGGATGATAAAAATTGCTGGTTCCCTGACAACTCCCTGACCGGCACGATGCCATGGACAAGGCTGGGTTTTGAATTCACCACCGGGCCGAAAACGAATGACGGCAAAAATAATTCATATCTGAAACTATTGATACTCAAAGCTGAAGGCAGCGCCTGGTTTGAGGATATAAAACTGCGGGAAATTCCGGCTCAATGAATATTTGAAGCTATTGGACTGTTATTTTCTGACGATAGCGCCTGGTTTGCGGCGGATGGAAAACCCGAAGTGGCCGAGACATTCGCCCAGAGAGTAATAATGCCCGTGTACAAAAGCCAGCAGACCATCCTGCTCCAGATCGAATCTGCCGGAGGCGTCAATCAAATGTTCAGAAGCCTGTACGGCCACGACTTCGGCCAGAAACAGGTGGTGAACTCCAAGTTCAAGAACCCGGGTTACCCTGCATTCCAGCGCCAGCGGGCATTCCGCGACAATAGGAACAGATATCTTGCTGCCTGGCATCGGCGTAAGCCCGGTTGCAGCGAATTTGTCATGGTCCCGGCCGGAAACTACACCGCACCAGTCTACGGTTTTAACCATTTTGGCAGTTGGCAGATTTATCGAGAATTCGCCGGTGGCTTTGATGATCGCATATGAGTAGCGTTCAGGGCGGACGGCGATTGAGACCATCGGCGGTTTGCTGCAGACTACGCCTGCCCACGCTATCGTGATAAGATTCGGTTTCCACTCTCCGGTGCCGCCGCAAGCCACCAGTACCGAAGGAACCGGGGCGAGTTGCGTACTGCCCGGCCAGACCACTTTTTTTATAACGTTTTTTTCCGTTTCGCTCATATCATGTAAAATCCGCATAAGTATAATATGCCTTAACATAACCTGCTTTGCGTTTTTTGACATTGCGGATACGATTTTTCCATGCATTTTGATTGCTTGAAATTATCAATACGGCAAAGTACGTTAATGTATAGAAAGGGCGATTATGGAAAAGATTCTTATTACCGGTGCAAATGGTTTTTTTGCTTCAAGATTTATGGATTTTTATAAGTGCCGTTATGAAGTAACCGGCCTTACTCACAGCCAGCTGGATATAACCGACCTTGATCGGACCGTTAACATTATCAAGGCAGTCAAGCCGGATTACATCGTGCATGCCGCCGCTATTTCAGATACGACTATGTGTCAGAACAATCCGGAGCTGTCGCAGGCGGTAAATGTCTGCGGCGCGGTCAATATTGCCAGAGCAGCTGAAGCCTGCAACGCTAAACTGATATTTTTAAGTTCAGATCAGGTATATATCGGCAATGCGGGGCAGGGGCCTCATAAAGAAACTGATGAGGTAAATCCGTATAACGTATACGGACAGCATAAACTGAATGCCGAAGCGGGCATCCTGGATTTGATGCCGCAGGCGGTGGTGCTGCGGATCACCTGGCTGTTCGGTCTGCCGGAGCGAGACAAGAAGATAAATTCGAATCTGTTATGGAATATCGTAAAATCAATCATGAAGAACCAGCCGGTAAGCTTTCCTGTAAATGATCTTCGCGGCGTTACTTATGTCTATGAACTGATTGAAAAGATGGAGGGAATGTTTCATCTGCCGGGCGGAATTTACAATGCCGGCAGCGAAAATGACTTAAACGTCTATGAACTGGCACAAGCAGTTTTTAAAGCCCTGGGGCTGGAAGACAGGACTGAAGCGCTGCTGCTGAAAGATTTGCGTGACAGCCAACGAGATTTAAGAATAAGCAATCAGAAACTGAAAGCCAACGGCATAACCTTTTCATCCTCTGAAGATGCAATCGGCAAATGTATTTCAGATTTCTCATTCAGCATGAAACTCTCTTAACTTTCTCATTAATGAATGGTCCTTATTGAAATAAACGGATTAGAGAAATATCTTACCGGATTAATTACAACTGCAGAGGGGGGACAAAGATATGCTGGAGAAATCAACTGCAAAACTGCCGGATTTATTCCGGTTTAATGATGGTGCAGAAGTACGTAACGCAGACGATTGGCGACGACGGCGGCAGGAACTGCAGAATACGATAGTGGAATTGCTGTATGGCGGGATGCCGCCTGTTCCGGAACAGACGCTGCTGGAATTGCTGCACCCGCATTTCGCGGCGTCATTGGGAGTCAGAACGCACAATACTTACCGGATACTTACAGGCCCGGAGCTGAAACTTTCATTTGTCATGAAAGTGCTGGCGCCGGAGGGCGATGGTCCGTTTCCGGTGATTATCAACGGCGACGGGTGCTGGGAGTATCTCACGGAACAGATTATCGCGGAAATAATGGCCCGGAAATGCGCGCTGGCGCTGTTCAACCGTGTGGAAATCGCCGCAGATATCTATCAGCCGGCCCGCGACTCCGGCATCTACCGTTTATATCCGGACGGCAAATTCGGGGCTCTGGCGGCGTGGGCATGGGGTTATCACCGCTGTGTTGACGCGCTGCTGCAACTGGGCGGCTCCGGGCGTTCTGAACATCGAATATCCATTGATGTCAACAGAATCGCTATAGCCGGGCATTCGCGCGGAGGCAAGGCAACACTGCTCGCCGGAGCGACTGACGAGCGTATCGCCCTGGTGTGCGCCAACAATTCCGGTTCCGGCGGCGCCGGCAGTTATATGTACCAGGGGAAAGGTTCGGAGACGCTCAAGGATGGACTGAGTGCGGTGCCATACTGGTTTAACAGCGAGTATTTGAATAAATATATTGACCGGCAGGCGGAGCTTCCTTTTGATCAGCACTTTCTTAACCTGAAAGTCGGATAAAGCGTACACTATTTGCCGGTAACCCCAAGGTACTCCATGAACAACCTGTCCCTGGCCACTGATTCGGTTGACCATCGGTAGTTTCCCATGACTGTCTGCACATTTGTCGTCTCGATGCAGTCG
>CAIMFA010000135.1 GCA_903840185.1 uncultured Lentisphaeria bacterium
CCCGCTTCGCGGGAGTGTGCCCCGCTTGCGGGTCCCGCGAATGCGGGAGAGAAAAGGGGCCAAGTGGAAAGTATGGAACCGGAAAATACATCCCAGTCTTCCCAAACTTCCCAGTACTCCCAAACAAATTGTGCAGGACGGGTGTCTCCCGCGAATGCGGGAAGGGTAACCGGTGTCCAAAATGGGGGACTGCAACGGACAGAACGGACTGGGGAGAAATCCAGGACACCCATAAGTCCTATAAGTCCTATAGGCCCCATGAAAAAGTATGCAGACATGGTGTCAAAAATGAGGCTGATGGGTGTCCAAAATGGGGAAAGCCAGCTCCACTGGAGTGAAAAGCGTGAAAGGCAGTTTGCCGGTGCAGTCCATGGCGTCCATATTGTCCATAAAGTCCATAGTCCGGCTACCGGAAAACCGGAATGTGGCCAATGAGCCAGTGAGTGGGAAGGATGGGAAGGATGGGAAGAATGGGAAGAATGGGAAATGAAAAGCCCTATGCAGGACGGGTGTCCAAAATAAGGGTAAATGGTGTCCAAAATGTTGTCGCCGTCGTCCGTCGATAAAAAAACCGTTAAAAAGCGCGATTTTATGCTGTTTCCGGTTTTGATTATCTCGGCAATGTGTGGTACAGTAAATATTTGCGATTTGAATTTAAACGCCTGTCGGGGTAATAATGGTTCAAAATTTTGAGACGAAATTGATTGAAGTTTCCAGTGAAGAGATACTTAAAGATGCGAAACAATTGCTCAAAGGCTCGAAACTGGTATGTGCATATAGAGAAGAGAACGGCCTGCTGAATGCAGTGTTCCAGGACAAAACTCGTTACGAATACGCCGGGATAACCACCGGCGCAGTCAGCAGCGGCAAATGTTCCTGCGGCCAGTGCGGGGAAAAGCTTTGCGCTCATGCAGTTGCCGGTATCATGTATATGGGCCGTTTCAGCGGCGGAACTCCTGAAAACAAAAAGGAGACGGATAATCCCGCCCGTTATGCCGGGCTGAAATATGAAAGCTTTATTGAACTGGTGCAGAAGGCCGCCGATGAACAGCATGCGGAACTGCATATTCAGGCGGAATCGGCGTTCCCGCATGTTCCCAGCAAATGGGAAAACGCGGTGCTGTCGGTAAAGATGAAAGTTGATACGAAAGAATATATCGGCAACGTCAACAACATCCGTCAACTGCATTTCGGCAAAAGCCTGGCGGCCTCGCTGAAACTTAATTACTTTTCATTGCACGACCGTCAGATCATCCGTTTTCTGGCGGTGAACGCCGAAGCAGAAAGTTCAAAACTGCTGCTGGATTCAGAACAGACCTCCGAATTTTTCCACTGCCTGATTGATTATCCCAGATTTTATAAAGACGGCAACCGGGTGATAATTCACCGGGAAAACGCCGAGCCGGTGATGCTCTGCACCAACACCGGACTGGAATTTGTGCTTTCCCCGGCAGTCATCATCAACGGTTCAGTGCTGCCGCTGATCGGCGCCAAAGTCATTACCGGACGCAGCGGGTGCTGGGTCGGCATGGAAGGCGAATACTGGTGGGTGCCGGGAACCGTGGAAGTCTCCTGGCTCAGGAACTTTCTGCGCAACAACGAACAGCGTATCAGCACCAAAGACACCCGCGCCATTGAAGAGATTAAAGACAAACTGCCGCTGCATATTATCGAAACCATGCCCGGCGAGGTGCAGGTCAGGAAATGCGCGTTATGCCTGGACGGCGGTTTTACCGCGGAAAAAGTTTTCCAGCTTAACCTGAAATTCAATTATGAAGGCGAACTGTTCAATGACGATCAGGGCCGGACACAGCACTCCGGCGGAAAGTTCTGGAAACGGAACGAAAAATATGAGAAATCCATTTCCGAGGAACTTATCCGCTTCGGTTTTATCCGCGGCCAGGAGCCGGGTGAATATAATTTAGCAGATATTGAAGCCGCCGGAGTCTTTCTGGACTGTGTAATCCCGCAATGGATGGCCCGGAAAGATGAAGTGTATTTATGCTCCGGTATCGCCATGCTGTGCAGCGGCGGACGCGGTGTTCCAGCCATGACGTTCAAATGCGAGGCGCTGGAGCCGGACGCGGATGTTTTCCCGCTGCATTACATGCTTGGCAGCGGAACAGTCCAGCTTCACTGGAATCAGGTAGTAAAACTGGTACGGGCCAATCATCATTACCATCTGGCCGGCCCGCGCGACCTGTTCAAAATCAATCAGGAGCTGGGTGAGTTCCTTGATGCCGCCGCGAACATAGTCCATCATGTTGACGAAAGCGCGTTCAAACTGTCAGTGCAGCGCTGTTCGATACATTACTGGCTCTACATCAGCCGTAAAATTCCCGGCGCGACGCCGGCGGTCTTCTATTCGCAGGACTTCTTCGCCCAGAACAAGCCAGGAATACATGGCGGTTATATGCAGACTCTGCCTGCTCCGGATAAATTCAAAGGCACGTTGCGCGGCTATCAGGAGGAAGGCATCGAATGGATGCGCCAGCTTACCGACAGCGGTTTCAATGTGATTCTGGCAGACGAAATGGGGCTGGGGAAAACAATTCAGGCCCTGGCTCTGCTGGCGTCCAGGCTTAACGAGGATTCCGATCCGGCGCTGATTATCTGCCCCGCCAGCCTGGTGGAGAACTGGAAACGCGAAAGCGAGAAATTTGTACCGTCATTTAAAACTGTCGGCATGGCCGGAGCCGGACGCCAGGAAATATGGGACAAGGTCAACGATTACGACCTGATCATTATCTCCTACGCCACCGCCCGCAGAGACGCCGAAATCATTCAGGATTTGAACTTCAGCTACCTGATCCTGGATGAAGCGCAGCATATCAAGAATCCCACAACCGTCAATGCAAAAAACTGCAAAGCGGTCAAATCCGCTCACCGGCTGGTGCTGACCGGTACTCCGCTGGAAAATTCGCCGGACGATCTGTGGAGCATATTTGACTATCTGCATCCCGGACTGCTGGGGTCTTTCACCAGTTTCAAACGCTATTACAACGGCATCAATACCAGCAGGAATCTGCAGGACGACCTTGCCGCCCGCGTGGCGCCATTCATCAAACGCCGCACCAAGGATATTGTCTGCAAGGAATTGCCGCCGAAAATCGAACAGGTGCTTTTCTGCGAAATGGACAATGACCAGCGCAGCCTCTACGATTCAATACTGGAGTTCGGCCGCAGCCAATGCGACGAGCTGATCAAAAGCGGCAGGAAAACCTCTAATTTCGAGATTCTCACCACCCTGCTCCGGCTGCGGCAGATCTGCTGTCATCCGGAACTGCTGCCGGATCTGCACAACAAGAACCTCTATTCAGCCAAACTGGAATTGATGAAAGAACTGGTTCTGCAGAATATAGACAGCGGACATAAGATGCTGCTGTTCAGCCAGTTTACTTCGCTGCTGGCCCTGATCAGGCCGTGGCTTGAAGAACAGGGCATTAATTACGAGTACCTTGACGGTGCGACCAAAAACCGTCAGCAGCATGTGGATAATTTCAACGAGAACAGCAATATAACGGTTTTTCTGCTGAGCCTGAAAGCCGGGGGTACCGGTTTGAACTTGACTTCCGCCGACACCGTGATCATTTATGACCCGTGGTGGAATCCGGCGGTGGAACTCCAAGCGGCGGACCGTACCCATCGTATCGGTCAGACCCGCACGGTCAGCAGTATTAAGCTGGTGGTCAAAGACTCAATTGAAGAAAAGATTCTGGCGCTTCAAGGCAAAAAGCAGGAAATCTTTGACAATCTGATTGAAAATCCGGCCTCTTACAGCGATAAATTGTCCATCGAAGAATTGAGGTTCCTGTTCCAGTAGCAATGAGCGTGTTGCAATAAGTCGGCAAAATTGATTGAGCATGTGATTAAGAAATCTAATATTACTTGAGATTTCAGTTTTTTTGCAGTATCTTATTGTTGTCGGTCTTATATTTTAGTGTTTTTAGTTTTGAGGACCATTAGATGCCTACATATGATTATGAATGCAAAGCGTGCGGCAATAAGCTTGAGATTTTTCAAAAAATGAATGACACGCCGCTGAAGACTTGTCCAGCATGCCATAAGGACGAGCTCAAGCGTCTGATCGGAACCGGTGCCGGAATAATTTTCAAAGGATCCGGTTTTTACTGTACGGATTACCGTTCGGACAGCTATAAGAAGAGTTCAGAAAAAGATAAAACAGGCGGAAGCACTCCTGAAAAAAAAGAGCCGGCAAAAAGTTCAGCCGATAAAAAAACTGAATAAAATATGAGGTGGCCATTATGATGGTAGTAGTATGCCAGAAATGCAGGTGTTCCAATCAGTTCGGGACACTTTTCTGCCGTAATTGCGGCGAAAAGTTGAAGATTGTTGATCAAAATCATCCGGATTTCAGTACAGGCAAAACCATCAAAAAGATCATAGTCAAAATTATCAATCTGGCCATTGTTTTAAGTTTGATCGGCCTGGTGGTGGCCTTGTTCGTCCCGTTTGGACTGCCGGTTGAAAAAGAAATAAGCGCCGAAGATATCAAGAAAGCCAAAGAGGATTGCGAAGCCATTGACACCGCCTTAAAAACCGGCAAAGGTTCAGTCGTCTTCTCATTTACTCCTGAAAGAGCATCATGGGGGCTTAATTATCTGCTGGATGAAAAGCGCCCGATGCCGCCGGTGCCGACCGCCGCAACAAATCAAAGTTCCGGATCAAGTTTCACCAGAGCGGCAGTATCGGCTCCGCCGTCCAGCGCTCCGGTTTCGCAATCAACCGGCGGCGGACAGATTAAATTTGGTGCAGGCGGATTACAATCTCACAGCGCCCGCGCATCAACAATATCGGCAATAACGCCGCCACCACAATCCTCTCCGCCGCCATCGGCCGCACCTCAAGCCCAACCGGAAGCGGTGCAGGCGGTGGAAGCTGCACCGGAAGCCGGAGTCTGGAAAGGTCACACCAATCCAGGAACAAAACAATCAGCCCCGCTTGCCAAGGCAGACCCGATACTAACATCAAAATATACGGTTGATATCAATAAAAACCGCGATGCCAGCGTGATTCTTTCCGGCAAAATGCTGTACTATCTTCCCTACCGCCTGGAACTTATCGGTGAACTGAAAGATTCAGAACCGGATAAAAACGGCGAGACCAGGCCGGAATTCGAGCTGAAATCGGTCAAGTTCGGCCATGTGACGCTGCCGTCTTTCCTTAAGAATCAGGGGGTTGAACTCTTTAAGACATTGACTTCCGACAAGAAAATCAAGGCATATGCCGGACGAATAAAAGCTGTTAAAGTACAATCGGAGGATGAAATTCAGGTTACTGTCATCAGATAGTTTTCCTCTAAATTATAATTATGCTATATAAAAATGTAAATATTGAATGTATTTCCTATGAATTGCCGCCGGAAGCAGTAACTTCTGAAGAAATTGAACAACAACTATCCTCTGTATATGAGCGGTTGAAACTGCCGCCGGGGCGTCTGGAACTGATGACCGGAATCCGTGAGCGCCGCCTCTGGAAGTCAGGAACCATGCCCAGCGCCGCAGCCGCCATGGCCGGCGCAAACGCTCTGGCCAGTTCAAAAATCGCCAAAAGTGATCTGGGATGCCTGATCAACTGCTCAGTCTGCCGTGACTTTCTGGAGCCGGCGACCGCGACAGTTGTTCACCAGAAGCTGGGCTTGCCGGAAACCGCTATCGCCTTCGATATTTCCAACGCCTGTCTCGGAGTACTGACCGGAATGACTCTGGTCGCGGGAATGATTGAAGCCGGTCAGATCAAGGCCGGAATGCTCGTTGCCGGCGAAAACAGCCGACCGCTGCTGGAAACGACAATCAGAACAATTCTAGACGACAAGACGATCACCCGTCAATCCATAAAACCGTTTTTCGCCTCGCTGACAATCGGCTCAGGCGCCGTAGCGGTAATTTTGTGCCACCGGGACCTGAGTTCGCACGATCACCGGCTGCTTGGGGCTACCTCGCTTTCTGTTACCGAGTACAATGATCTCTGCCGGGGAAATGCCGACAAGGGCATGGGCGATAATCATGATACTCTGATGAATACTGATTCCGAAAAACTGATGCATTGCGGGGTTGCCGCAGCCGCTGAAACCTGGAATCTATTTCTCCATGAAACTGGTTTAAAAAGAAATGACTTCGCATGTTTCTGCACCCATCAGGTAGGCACCGCGCACCGGAAACTGCTATATGAAAAGCTGCAGATTGATATCGGACGTGATTATCCGACGCTGGACCGTTTCGGTAATACAGGCTCGGTTTCCTGTCCGCTGACCGCGGCGCTGGCAATAGACAACGGGGTCGTCGCTAATGGCTCCACAATGGCGCTGATGGGAATCGGAAGCGGTATCAACTGCGCGATGCTGGGCATAAAATGGTAAATGAATTCAGACGCAACAGTCCGCAGGATTGAGGATTTGCAGAGTAAAAGAGGAATTTTAACGTGATAAATATTTCGGAAATAAAAGATATATACCCTTTTGCCCCGCATTTTTTCAAGATCAAAGATTATAATTATCATTATGTCGATGAAGGTAAAGGCGAACCGATTGTCATGGTTCACGGCAATCCGACCTGGTCTTTCTACTACAGGAATCTGATCAAAGAATTCAGTAAAACCCATCGCGTAATCGCGCCTGACCATCTAGGGTGCGGACTTTCAGACAAACCGCAGGAGTTCCAGTACCGCCTGGAAACGCATATTGACAATCTGGAAAGCCTCCTGCTGTCGTTAAATCTGGATAATATCACGCTGGTTGTCCATGACTGGGGCGGCGCCATCGGCATGGGATTTGCCGTACGCCACCCGCAGAAAATATCCAGGCTGATAATCTTGAATTCCGGAGCCTTTTCCATGGACTGGATCCCGCTTCGCATTGCCCTTTGCCGAATCCCCTGGCTGGATGACAAACTGGTGCGCAGTGCCAATCTTTTCGTAAGAGCGGCCATGCATATGACAACTGTAAAAGCATTGCCTCCAAAAGTCAAAAAAGGTTATATGCTGCCTTTCCAGACTTATGAAGACCGGATTGCAGTACTGCGGTTTGTACAGGATATTCCGCTGGCCCCTGAGCATATTTCCTATGAAGTCCTACTGGAAATAGAACATGGTCTCTGGATGTTCCGGGAAATCCCTGTGGGAATCGTATGGGGAATGCAGGACTGGTGCTTCTCGCCGCGTTTTCTGGAGCGCTGGAAATTATACTATCCCCAGGCGCAGACTCTGGAACTGGCGGATGCCGCCCATCTAGTGCTGGAAGATGCCCCGGAGGAAGCAGCCAACTTTATTCACCGCATTCTCCACGAATAAAAAAACACGCCTTGCGGCGTGTTTTTGCGGATTCAATTTTTAAATTATGGTTAGAGTTCAACCATCTTCATGTATTTGCTGGAAAGCTTTTCAACTCCGCCTTTCCTGACAACTACGCCGTTTTCCCAGCGCAGGCCGAAATCCTCGTCATAGAAGAAAGTATCTACCTGGAAAGTCATGTTTTCCTGCAAGTCATAGGTGGAAACCGATTCCATCCAGGGTTGTTCGACTTCCATCATGCCGATAGCATGACACGGTCCGTAAAGCATGTATTTGCCGAACCCCTGTTTCTTGACCCATTCCTCGTATTTCTTGACGACAGCTGCAGCAGGTTTGCCGGCGGCCATCAGTTCCATGGTCTTCTCATGCGCGACCAGGCCGAATTCGACCAGGCGTTTTTTGCGGGCAGGCAGCTTGCCGATGGAGAACGGCAGTCCGACACTGGATGAATATCCGCCGACGCGCGCACCGATATTCAGCTGGATGACTTCATTTTTAATCAGCTTATTGCTGGTCGGGCGGCAAATGGCATTATTGGTATGATCTCCGCAGAAGCAGTACAGAGCATGGCCTTCGTATTCGCCGCCGTGCTTGTAAATCTCGCGCTGGGCAATACCGATAACCTGAAATTCGGTCATCCCCGGCTTGACTTCAGCCAGAATCGCATCAATTGCGAGTTCGCCGATTTCAAAGGCGCGGCGCATACATTTCAGTTCGTTAGCGCTCTTGATAAAACGCAGCGGCAGCAACGTCTGGTCAGCCTTTATCAATTCCACGCCGGGCAGTTCCGCCTGCAGAGACATATAGACCGGCAGCGTCATGACCGAATATCCGGCCAGGCCGAGCTTTTTAAGCTTTTTGCAGCCGGAGGCCTTCACCACATCCGGATAATGCGCCACCGCGATGCCGGGATAGTTCGGCTCGGCGGATTCGCGATACTCGACCATCTTCATGATGTCGGGAATGACACTGCGGCCTTTAGCATAATTTTCACTTTCCGGGCCGATAAGCAATATCGGCTTGCCTTCAGCCGGGACAAACACTCCGCCGGCTTCAAAAGTAGGCCAGTATTCA
>CAIMFA010000136.1 GCA_903840185.1 uncultured Lentisphaeria bacterium
CCCATTTAACTGGGATGGACAGGATAGGCAGACTCAGGAAGTTCTAAAATTCTAAAGTGCGGGAAGACTTGGACACCTAAAACTTAAAATCTCCCACCGTTACAAGCGCAGCAGCAGGAAAGCGTCTCGTGCCGGTGATTGTGCATTATAAGCCATTGGTAACGCGATGGCTGTTGGCATTCGTGACTTTTAAAAATTATTTTTCATACTTTCGGTCAGAGAAAAACTGGTACTGCTTTGCTGAAAACTAGGTCCGCGTAGCATTGAATCACATTATGGGCACTGCTTCATCTGGAAGTAATAGAACAATTAAAAACTATGAAATCTTGATGAGATAGTTCCGCCAGCAAAATCGAATTGATCCAAATATTATAAGCTTTATTTTGTTTGAAATCGCTGACGAAATTGTTTCGGCGAAAGCCCGGCATGGCGGCGAAATTGCAACGTAAAATAACTGCTGTCTGAAAAACCGCATTCCAAGGCAATTTCACTGATATTCAGGCCTGTATTAACCAGTAATCCGGATGCGCGCTGAATCCTTAGTTTCAATAGATAGTCCAGAGGCGCAGCGTGATAATATTTTTTAAATTCGCGAAAAAATACAGCGCGAGACATATTGGTGCGGACACACATCTCTTCAATCGTGAACTTATGGGTGGGATATCGTTCCATTTCTCCGGCGAGCTTGCCAAGCAGATGCGGAGCGCTGCTGTCGGATGACGTGGCATTATCGGCAGTATAGCACTGGCATATAAAGCCGATAAACTGCATCAGCATTCCTGACGCAATGAATTGATAACCGGGGAGTTTTTTATCAAGTACCGCCTGAAGCTGGTCAAGATGTTCGCTGCATTGTTTGAGTTGTTCAAAATTCAGCCGGAAACGCTGCTTAAAACGTTTGTGGTCTTTGGAATGGCGGTCTATCATGAAAAGCACCTGATAACCTGTATTGGTTGGCAGGTCTAAAAGCGGCAGATTAAGTTTTTTAAAGTCAACCAGAATGTTGTAATAAGTAAAGTACTCCGCTGTCTCGTAAGCATGGATTTGCGATCCCGATATTACAAAAATGTCTCCGCCGCCGATATCATAAAGTTGATTTGCGATTTTATGTCGGCAGGCACCGCCGGTCACCAGCACGATCTCATCGAAATTTTCATGAATATGCGGATTTGCCGGAAGAGCGTTTTCCATTTTATATACCGCCACTGGATAATCCTGATCTTTGAAAGCGTATGAACGCGGTACCATCCAGCATTTGTTACTGATTTTTAGCATATTGATACTATTGTTATATTATTTGAGATTATACTTATGGCTGATTCAGCTTAAATGCCATATAATATTAGAGTAGATAGATAAAAATCAAATTATTTGCTAAAGATAAATTATTATTATGGAAAAAATATCAGAATGGCTCAATCCGGGATCGAATTACCGCTCAAAGGTCTTTTGGGCATGGAATGGCGAACTGGAATCTGACCGGCTATGCCGCCAGATCCGGAATATGGAGAAAATGGGACTTGGCGGATTTTTTATTCATGCCAGAAGCGGACTGTCCACTAAGTATCTCTCGGATAAATGGTTTGAATGCGTCTCTGCATCAGTTGAGAAGGCGCGAGAACTGCATTTGGAAGCATGGCTGTACGACGAAGACCGCTGGCCTTCCGGGGCCGCCGGCGGACTGGTGACACGCAATAAAGATTTTCGGGCTCGTTGCCTGAAAATGAGCATCGTCGATACTCCCGCTGCAGATGCCATTGCCAGTTTTGCCGCCGAATCCGGATATAGTCAATTTCTGGTCGAAATTGCGCAGCCGTGTAGTTGGTGCAACAATCAGACTTATCTTGACGTGTTCAATCCGGAAGCGGTTAAATGCTTTATTGAAACTACCCATGAGGCTTATCGGAAACGTTATCAGAATGACTTCGGCGGCGTGATTCCTGGAATTTTTACTGATGAGCCATATTACGGGTGTACCTGTCTGGACGGCTCTCAAGGCTTGCCGTGGACAGATCGCATGCCGGAATTGTTCAGCGCACGTTACGGGTATGACTTGCTGCCGGAATTGCCGTTGCTTTTCAATGATGACGCTGCAGGGCGGCATAGCCGGGTGCGTTATCATTTTCATGCTTTGCTGACAGAACTTTTTATGGAAAACTTCATGCGCCGGATTTATGAATGGTGCGATTTGCATAAATTGCAATTTACTGGACACATGAGCGGCGAAGATCAACTCTGGACACAGGCCGGCATGCATGGCAGTTCCATGCGTTCATACGCATATCAGCACATCCCCGGGATTGACCACTTGACTGAGTACCGAGGATTGTACGCTACTATTAAACAAGTGGCCTCGGCAGCAAGACAGTTGGGGCGGCGCCAGCGTTTGTCGGAGACTTACGGTTGCACTGGCTGGGATTTTCCGCTTGCCGGGCACAAAGCAATAGGCGACATTCAGTTCGCGCTTGGCATTAACCAGCATTGCCTGCATCTGTACTGGTACGATATGAAGGGTGAAGGCAAACGCGATTTTCCGGCGTCAATCGGTCATCAATCATCGTGGTGGACCGAATACCACAATGTCGAAGATTACTTTGCCCGTTTGCATGCAATTACTTCAGAAGGGGAGGAAGTGCGTGATATTCTGGTGATTAATCCGGTGGAAAGCATGTGGCTGCTGATTAAATCCGGCTGGACCTGTTCGGCGGAAAAGAATTTTCTCGATGATGACCGCCGGGAATTGCAGAATCGCCTGTTAAATGCGCATCTTGATTTCGATTACGGGGATGAAGGCATGATGGCGACGATGGGCCGGGTGATTGTCGGCGAAAAGGGAGTATATATGAACGTCGGCAAGGCGGCATATCGTGCCGTTATTGTGCCGTCATGCCTGACCATCAGGCATTCAACACTGGCATTGCTGCTTGAATTTAAAAAAGCTGGCGGGCAGGTGATTTTTGCCGGAACTCCGCCAATCATGCTGGAGGGAGAAAACGCGGAAGCGCTGAAGGAATTTATTGGCATGTGCATTTCCTGCCGGATTGATGCTGTGGAACAATATGTGGAATTTTGCCGTCAGGTATCAATTGCCGATAGTGCCGGCAATGAACTCTCTGGCGTGCTGTATATGCTGCGCCGCCATAACGACGGCTGTTATCTGTTTATCTGCAATACGGGGTATTCGCTGGAACAGCAGGCGGACGTGACTCCGGTGATTGGCCCGCTGCTGGAAGAAAGACGTACTGCTTATCCGGAAGTTCTGATCCGGTTGCAAGCTGATACTGAGCCACCGGAAGAATGGGATGCTATGACCGGCAAACGTTCTCGTCCGGAATTAATCAACAGCGGAATAATTCGCACTGCTCTGCCGCCGCGAAGCAGCCGCCTTTACTTTTTCCCGTTTATTGCTGGAACAAAGCTCCCGCACAATGAAAATAGGATTACGGTAAAAACTGAGCCGTTAACAGGTGATTGGCAGATCAGCTTGAATGAACCGAACGTGGTGGTACTGGACAGCCCAGAATATATAATCGGCGATGATGCCAGGCATTCTGGAATGGATGTGCGGCAGGTTGATCAGCTGGCCCGGGAGCGATGCGGTTTGCCGAAACGGCATAGCCTGATCGCCCAGCCATGGAGTTTGCCGGAAAATCCGGTACGGCAGTGTGTTACTCTGGCTTACCGGATAATATTTGAGCATATTCCGGAACACGGCATAATCCTCGGCGGCGAATATCATGGCGGCTCGATTAAAGCTAACAACCATGAACTCAAGACTACAGATTTTCAATGGGTGGATGAGTCGCTGACGTTCTTTGCCATTCCGGCGGAATATCTTAAGTCAGGCGGCAATGAAATAGAAATAAGCGCTATTGTCAGTGAGACAGTATCGCTGGAAACCTGGTATCTGCTGGGTGATTTCGGCGTTCGGCTTAATGGAAAGGAAATTATTGTCACTGCGCCGGTTCTCCGTTTGGCGGTCGGGAACTGGGTTTCGCAGGGACTGCCGTTCTATTCCGGTGCGGTGGAATACCGGCGGCAATTGAATCTCGAACCTGGCAGCTTTCTGCAAATTACCGGTTTCCGCGGTACGCTGGCGCAGGTGCTGGCGAATGGCGGTATGCTTGGAACATTGTTGCAGGAACCGTATGAGGTGGTGTTACCGGCGGGGACGGTAGAGATAATTGTCAGGATTTTTGGCAGCCGCCATAATTCACATGGTCCGCTCCACAGTAAATCCCTGACACCATACGTCGGCCCAAGTGCATTTGCTCCGGAACGATCAAATTATCTTGGTTATTGGCAATTGAAGGATTACGGATTAACCGGGAATCCATGTATAGTAGTAAAAAATCAAAATAAGGGAATAGAAGTATGAGAAGAAATTTTACACTCGTCGAACTCCTCATCGTGATCGCTATCATCGCAATTTTGGCCTCAA
>CAIMFA010000137.1 GCA_903840185.1 uncultured Lentisphaeria bacterium
ATTTCGTCCCACGTCAGGCTAGTGTTTAGTTTCTTCCCGCTGACGATGATCTCCGTGATTTTTGCTAGTCTTGGGGTTGTAATATCATCCGCGTTATCGTTACTAGGCACTGACAGCAGCAGCTTATTATCTTTGATGAACAGACTTAGGACTGGCTTGCTGCCAGGTTTCCTTATTTTATCCTTCGTGATCGCGTACACATCAATTCTATTCTTGTCGTTCGACACCTCCATAAACACCGAGTTGTATGGAATGGATGAAATTTCAACTTTTCCTATTTCAGAGAATTCAATCCATAAAGGGCCGTTGCCGTTGTCCCAAAGTAGTCCATCTTTTATGCCAGCTTCTTGATTCCTTTTTATTTTCTCCCAGTTTGCGAGGAATTCCACCTGCTCGATAAGTGCAGGCTCGCCGGCTTCTGGCTTTTGGTAATGTACCGCTGGTTCCGTAACTGGTTTTGCTGCCTCTGTCTGCTTCTCCGGGATTTTTTTTGACATTGGCTTATACTGAGTATCATCGGTGCCAACGGTGCTTGCCGGTGGCTTTACCGCCGTAGCGTCCGGTGTATTAACAAATTCTGTGTGATTCGAATTTTCGTCTTGCTGATTATTAGAAACCGGGGTTGCGGGGAGTTTTTTCGCTTCCTGATCGGACGCTGTTTTAAGGTTGGAAATTTGTTCCGGTTCTTCACGCTTATGTGTTAGGAAATAGCACCCCAGCCCCAAAACGATTAGAGCTGCGACTATGATGGCCGGAATTGGAATAACCATTTTCCTTTTGTCATATTTATGGTCTGAAATCACGATGGGAGGACGGATCGGTTTCGGATTGACAGGTACGGATGTCCGATGATTCGTTATTGTCCTGTTGCCGCGCGGCGGATACTCCAGTTTAATATTTTCCGTTGTTGCGGAATAACGCGATGGCTGACCATCATTGCTGTCTGGCATCTGTTGCGGCTGAAGTTCATTACCTGGCTTCAGCTCACACTCAGCCGTGAGCTTTTTTGCCTTTTCTACGGCAGGCAGCGGGGTTAATTCGCCTGTTCTTGCAGCAAATACGAGAGGTGATTTATTCATTTCTGCGGGGATAGGCTTGGGTTCGGACAGGTCGATTACGAGGTTCCCCGTAAGCCGTTTGACTTTCACGGCAACTTCCGATCCCTCGATACAGAAGCGGAGGAAGCATTCCGCGCCAGGCGCCAAAGCAATGAAATAAGTATTAAAAGTGAACAGCCAGCGGTCCTGCTGATTCAGCAGCATCGAGATTTCTTCGACAAGCGGCAGCATGTCCATGCCGACCGGGAAGATTACGTGCACATATTCCCGGCCCTGCTTAAACCATTCGGCTATAACTCCCGCCCAGCCGGCATCGGCCATGGTCTGCTGCCAGTTGACGGCGATACCTAAATGTACTGCCGCGACGGACGGGCGGCGCATCGGCAGCACCTCCGGCTCCCTGTTCCAGGCGGTGATGAAGTTTGCGTTATTCAGTAAAATTGCGACCGGACCTTCTGCCGGACGATCCTCCGCCTCAGGTAAAATGTGATGAGCGATTT
The DNA here is from genome assembly GCA_903840185.1 of uncultured Lentisphaeria bacterium. GTDB lineage: Bacteria > Verrucomicrobiota > Lentisphaeria > Victivallales > Victivallaceae > CAIPAT01. The sequence goes on from CAIMFA010000137.1 coordinate 1,559, forward strand.
TGTTAGAGCGGCCGCTATAGTCGAGACCTGCATAGGCGATCCGGCTGAGCAGTTCCCGTTTCCGTCCGCCGACCGGGGCGATCATAAATGAACAGGATACCGGATTCCGGCCTGCCTCTGGAGAATTCGGCTGAAAGATGGGTTTGTAACCGCTGAGTTGTTCCAGCGGCCCGATCAGATTCGCGGGCATCCCGATAGTCCATGCTACCGGACAGAAGCCGGATGAGCCCTCTTTCAATCCTTTCGGTGCTGATGTGTGTATTAATTCAAACATGTATTCCCTTCAATCGCTTAACGTGTATTCTTGTTTTACTATCGTTTCCGGAAGCCCGGTGCGCCCGCCCCAGGCGTGAGTTTCGTCATTCCCAGAATGTTCCGTGATTGGACTTATGACCATGACCGCCGGATTTTTCGCTGCCCGGAGGACGCTGCGGCAAGGAGTATTGCTGCCCCTTAATTTCAATGGTGGTTCCGGCATATATCAACGGCAGTTGGACACGTCCGCCATTGTCAGGCATCTCGAATTGAATCACATTGTGGACGATACGGCAGTGTGGCATTGGCGGTGCCTGAGGATTGCGCCTGGCTGCTGACAGAAATTCCAGATGATGCAGCAAATAGAGCATTGGAGTGTCCAGCCAGATGGGGGAAACATCCTTCGGACAGATTCCGATTGCCCCCCCCTCATTCTTCTGCGCGACGCGTCCGAAGACGCTAACTGGCAAATAAACGACGGTTTCAAAAAATGCCTCGGCAGATGTAACGACGCGTGGTACTGTTTTTAGCAGTAACTGTCGCGTATGGAACGAAATGTTCATAACGGAATCCATATCCAGCATGGAACTGAAAGACTCTTTGTCATCCTTCAGATAGGGCACGGTGTCAAGGTCATAGTCGAACTGAGTACGCCATGTGTCATATTTTACTACCTGCACCACCAGTGGAATGCGGGAAGTTTCATTTGACTTCATGTTCCCATGTCGCCGTATCCGGGCGATCATTTCCGCCATGAGCACCGCCTGATCATTCACTTTGGCTGTTGATGCCACCTGCGGGTCGCTATTGTCGCATTGCTGTCGCATCTTGGCATCCAAAGTAGGGTCGAAAAGGAAGATGATGCCGTCAGAATGGACAAGGTGCGTGGTCGCCGGGTTGCCAACCACATCGTTGCCAGGCTGAAAATGCTCCCCTGCATTATCATACAGCACAACATTGCGGTTAGCCTCATCCACCAGTTTTCCCTGGTAGGACGGCATCGGGGATAATGTATATACATAAGGCTTGGGCAAGTCGATCGGCATCCCATCCAGCAGGACGGCCGATGAAAACTCGCTGCCTATCTGCTGTGTCTTCGGTAAAATGGCCAGGCTGTCGTGGTCTGTGCTGAGAAACAGAAGCCGCTCATAGCTGTTGAGGACTGAATTGATCAGCGGATCAGCATCGGAGAAGCTCAAATTGAACAATGGAGCCAGCGAATCTTTCAGCCGATGCGTCATGGCTGTCAGCAAATAGGATTTTCCGCTGCCAGGAGCGCCGACGATGGAGAAATAGATTGAGGGCATGTCAACCACAGTAGTTGGAATGCGTAGATGACACCGCGGACAGGCCATATCCGTACATACCATTCCGCGGGAGTCCAAAGGAAGCCCTTTGGCATTGTAGACGGTCGGGAGAAATCTTTTCTGCACATCATCTCCAACAACCGGGTCGCCGATCAGCTCGTGATGCACGGAGATATAAAGAAGATGCGCTTTGGAAAAGTGCTGCCAGCAGTGAGGACATACCAGATCGCCTCCGACAATCTCTGTTCCAGCCATGGAAGATGGAACAGAGGGGGACAGCGGCTGTTGTTGCGGCGACGGAGGCTGTTGTTGCGGGTGCTGTGTCGGCGGCTTGGGTATTGAAATATTGGGTATTTTAATTATCCCTTTACAGACCTGGCATTCTGCTGTGGTGTTGATTAGACTAAAATTAGCCTTATAATGTTGTCCGCAGTGAGGGCAGTGAAAACTTAATTGCCCGTCTTTAATTTCGACATTGATGACTTCGGCGGTCGCTGGAATTGCTGGTGCCGGAGGCACGGCAAACAAATCCTCAAATTCGGAGGCTGAAGTCCATACGCCTTCCTTCCCGCAGCGTACCATGGTTTGAGGAGAAATGCGTTCATTCAAAGCCAAGTCTTGAAGATTCTCGTAACTGATCGGGCCGGCCGAGATGACGCCCTTCTTGAACCACCAACATTCTTCTGACATAATTTTGCCCTTTACATAATTATTCTCAACTTAAATATTTTGTTTCCGCTGCTGGATGGAGCGGCGTAAGCTCCACCATGCTTCACACGATCCACCTGACGAAGACCATCCTGTATGAAGCTGAACACCGCAATCCAGGCGACACTGCCTAGAAGCAGATATTTTATATCTCCGACAAAAGGCAGGCTTATAATGGTAAAGCTGGAGTTCCAGAGCATATGAAGAGCAATGGAGAAAGCCAGAACCCGGAGGAAGCGGAAGTCAAGCAGCATGGAGTTTTGAAAATTCCGGTCGCCTTTCACCCGCCAAAGAGCTGCCGCAGCCAGGGCTGTCCAGGGAATGTGCATCGCTGGAGCCAACAATGCCCGGGAAGTGATTACCTGAAGCATCAGGTCGCCACTTTCCAAAACGCATCTGAATGCATAACCGGCAGTTTCGAAAGCAGCAAACCCTGTGCCTACCGCTGCGCCGATAAGAAGACCATTCAGAGTGAAGCTGTAGCGCCGGTCTTTTACCATAAGTAAGGTTGCCGCCACTTTGGCAATCTCTTCGATTCCTCCCGCGGATGATGCCCCAAGCCAAGTTTGCAGAAATGGCAATTTATCGTTTAAAAACAACGTTACCAGTAGAGAAAGCACCCCGCCCATAAAAAGCATTTTCACCACTTGGTACATGGATACGTTCCTGGTCACGTTGACTTCCATGAAGAGGATCAGTACAGATAACGGAACGGCAAAAGCTCCTGTGATGATCA
>CAIMFA010000138.1 GCA_903840185.1 uncultured Lentisphaeria bacterium
CGCGACCCCAAAACGCATCAGAAACTTCCCATGATTTGATCTTTGCCATTATGTACTTCCTTTTAGAAGAATAAAATGACACAAATTTTTAATATTTCAACTTTTATTTACGGATAAGCACTAAGTCTGCTGACTGGCAATAACCGTCTTCCATCGCAATGCCCAAAATGTGGAAGCAAGCTGGACAAGAAGGATGAAACAATGCTCTGGAAAACATAGCGCGGCATAGCCGCAGCCCCAAAATTTAACAGGGATGGACAGGATATGCAGGATAAGAAAAGGCAGCTTCACAATGAAGTGGCCTGAAGATCATGAAGGTAATGAATGAGTCAGTGGATGAACGCGGAACATCCGCATGCATTCACTGACTCAGGTTTTGCCTCTTTTCGTGTCCTTTTGTGTGTTTTGTGGACAAAAACGGCTGTGCTGAACGGATTTCTAATTCCCGGAATTGATCATGAATGTATTCATGATTTATTCTGACTCCTGAATTCTGACTCCTGAATTCCGGCTGTTATACTGTATAATTGCGTTTGCCGAAAATAGCGGTGCCGATTCTTAAGAAAGTCGCACCTTCGGCGACGGCGGCGGGAAAATCCCCGCTCATGCCCATGGATAACTCAGGCAGGCGGATATTCAAATTCTTTTCAATTTTATCGCGGAGCAGGCGCAGCGCGCCGAAAATGCGGTGCAGTTCGGCGTCATCAGCTTCATAGGGGGCCATGGTCATCAGGCCGGCCAGTTCAAGGTTGGCGGCGGCAGTCGCGGTTTCCGCCATTGCCAGGATGTCGTTTTCGGCTGATGCTCCGAACTTGGTGGCTTCGCCGGAGATATTTACTTCCAGCAGGATTTTCTGCTTCTTTCCGGCTTCGCCCGCCAGCCGGTCAAGCCGCTGGACCAGTTTGACCGAATCAACGGAATGAATATACGCGGCGTATTGTACGGCTTTGACCGCTTTGTTGCTTTGCAGGTGGCCCAGCAGATGCCATTCAATGTCCGCAGGGAGGTTTCCGGCTTTTTGTTCCAGTTCCTGAACTTTGTTTTCGCCGAAGCGGCGCTGCCCGCTAGAGTAGGCCGCGAGAATATCTTCACAGGAAAAAGTCTTGCTGACCGCGATCAGCTTTACCTCATCCGGCGTTCGTCCGCAGTTTGCGGCGGCACCGGCGACGGCATTTTTCACTTCGTCCAGTTGAGCCTGAATATAATGAGTAGACATAAAAACAGTTCTAAAGTTCTAAAGTTCTAAAGTTCTAAAAACCAGTTATAAAATTCTAAAGTGCTCTGGAGCCAAATTCCAAATCCGGAAAAACCCGGTTATGACGGAGCATAACCCTCCATAAAAACAGTTCTAAAGTTCTAAAGTGCTAAAGTCTTTCATCATTCAACATTTTCTTTAACCACAAGACACATAGAAATCCATGCTTTCCGGTTTTACGGTTTTACGGTTTTACTGTAATACCGTTAAGCTGTAATGCCGTAATACCGCTTTATTCTGACTCCTGACTCCTGGTTTTATTCTCACTTCTCCGCATTCTGAACCGGGATTTTTTTGCGCAGTTCAGGCGGGGCCATGGAGATTTTTGAACCTGCCGGAACGCTTTCCGTCATCCACACATTGCCGCCGATAATGCTGCCCTTGCCGATGACAATATTGCCCAGCACGGTAGCTCCGGCATAGATGGTGACATCGTCTTCAATTGTCGGATGGCGTTTCGCCCCTTTGATAATCATGCCGCAGGCATCTTTCGGGAAGCTCAGCGCCCCGAGCGTGACGCCCTGGTAAATTTTAACGTTGTTGCCGATAACGGCGGTCTCCCCTATAACGACTCCGGTGCCGTGATCAATGAAAAGGCCACGTTCCAGATGCGCGCCGGGGTGAATGTCAATGCCGGTAATGCTGTGCGCGTACTCGGTCATCATACGCGGAATCAACGGCACTTTATGATGGTACAGCACATGCGCAAAACGCTGGATGGTGATGGCTTTAATTCCGGGATAGCTGACCACAATTTCGTCAATGGTGGCCGCTGCCGGGTCACCGCTGAAGGCCGCCGCAATGTCCAGTTTCATGGTTTCGCGGATTTCCGGAACAGCATCAAGCAGGGCTTTAACCGCCTCTTCGGTTTTTACCGGAACATCGCAATCGTCGCAATGTTTTTTGCCGCATTCATAGCTGAAAGAGCGCGAGATCTGATCATGCAGTTCAGAATAAATTTCCGTCAGGATGTTGCCGATATTGAACGATATCGTTTTCAGGCTGTAATTCTGCACGCCGCTGAATCCCGGGAAAACAATCTCCATCAGCCGGTTGATGATATCATGAATTTCCTGCTGGCGCGGCAGGTTGAACCCTTCAACGTGATTGATGACTTTGGCGTCTTCGTAAGTGTGGCAGATCTTTCCGACCAGGTCGCGCAGATAGTCGCTGGACAGGACGGATAATCTATGGCTGCAATATCTGTCTTTCATCTTAATTTCTCCAGGGTTGCGGTTGGATTGCGCTACTCTATATTTTGAACTTGCTCTCTGATTTTTTCCAGTTCGGTTTTAAAATTCACGACCAGCGGGGAGATTTTGCAGCCCGCGGCTTTATTGCCGAGGGTGGTGATTTCCCTGCCCATTTCCTGCATCAGGAAATCCAGGCTGCGTCCGGCCGCATTTGCGTCTTCGTTTAGAAATCCCGCCACCTGCTGGAAATGACTCCGCAGGCGGGTGATTTCTTCGGTAACATCCGATTTGTCAGCGTAAATAATAATTTCCCGCAATATCCGGTCGTCATCGCCGGGCACGGGAAGCTGCGCATTCTTCAGTTTTTCCAGGATTTTTGCTTTCTGGATTTCCGGTATATCCGCGGCTTCGGGTTCGATGATGTCGATGATGCTTTTCAGTTGATTCATGCGCTGCGCCAGATCCGCTTTCATCGCGGCACCTTCGCTTTGGCGCATTTTTTGAAACGCAGCCAGCGCTTTTTCGACGGCTTCAGTGAAAGTATGCTCAATTTCCGGCAGATTGAAGTCATGCAGCGATTGCTCGATAACGCCGGGAACAGCCAGCAGGTCGCGAAGCTGAATATCTCCGCCAAGTTTGAGCTGGGACTGCATTTCACGGCATTTTTCCGTCAGCGACTCCAGCAGTGTACAGTTAAGTTTTACCGACTTGGCGGCAAAACTTTCTTCGACAGTCATGTCGACACGGGCGGAAACCGCGCCGCGGCTGATTTTATCGGAAATAAGTTTCCTGAGCAACGGCTCGTAACCGGCCAGCTCTCTCGGCAATGACGCCCTGATTTCAAGCTGTTTGCGGTTGACTGAGGAAATCTCCACGGCGAAACTGATGCCGCTTTTGGAGTTGGCCGCTCCGCCCTTACCGAATCCAGTCATACTGTTCATATTAAAGTCCTTCCAGAATCTGCAATATATATAGAATTTTCCGGCTTAATTATCAGTATTCTGAGCAAGGTCGCTGTCTTCCATTTCCTGACCGAAGATTGGAGTCCAGCCCGCAAATTCCGCGCTGCCGACACCGCAAACCACAATTTTCTTGCCTTTAGTGAGAGAATCCCAGACAAAAGAGGTCTGAAGCGGCTGCGCTTTCAGCCGGGTGACAGTTTCCGGCTTAAGCGTTCCCATCGGATCGAAATCCAGCGGGAATATGGTTTCCACTGCCTGCGGAACGTCGAAACGAACCCGGTTGCGCTGTTCGGTGGACAAATAAAGCATATTGTTCATGGCATATTTTGCCGCGGCATCATAAGCCGAAATACGGTTGTATTCCTTCGTCTGGTACGTTTTGCGGATCAGCCGGTAAGGACTCCAGTTGAACAGCCGGTTGTCGCTGGTCCCGAATACGACAAAAGCATCTTTCTGGCCCGGCACGACCCAGGCTATGCAAACCTGGGACGTCACCCCGCTGATGATCGATGTTTTTTCGCTGGCATAAGTGCCCAGAATATTTTCCGCCATAATCACCGGTTTATTGAAGCGGATATATTCCTGCTGAACAATATCCAGGTCTTTGGCGTTTTTCAGAACATACTTTCTGGCGCTGATTACCGCCTGCTCCCTGTAGTATTCATCCGACTGGCAGGATACCAGAAAAATTGAAATGCAGGCAAAAAGCAGTCCCGCCGCGATTGATACTGTTCTTTTCATTGACTTGCTCTTTTATAGTTTATGGTTTATATCAGGCTAAATATAATCTTTATATAGCTATAATGCCAGCAGGCAACCGTCAAAGGGGGATGGAATTTTACATTGAAGCGACTTCTTTAGAGAAAAAACAGGCGGACAAATGCGAATCATCGCCTGCCGGTTCAAGCGCCGGGGTATTTATCCGGCAGATATCTCTGGCCAGCGGACAGCGCGGATGGAAAGCGCATCCAGGCGGCGGCGCGAGCGGCGAGGGGACATCGCCCGGCAGGACAATCCGCTTTCTGCCGGTTTCACGGTCAACCACCGGCACTGCGGAAAGCAGCGCCTTGGTGTACGGGTGCGCCGGGTTGGCGCATATATCCGAACTGTTCCCGCTTTCGACGATCTTCCCCAGATACATGACCAGAATGCGGCGGCTGATATGTTCCACCACCGCCAGATCATGGGCAATGAACAGGAATGCGATTCCGGTGTTTTTCTGAATATCCATCAGCAGGTTGATAATCTGGGCCTGTACGCTTACGTCCAGCGCTGAAACCGGTTCGTCCGCGATGATCAATTTAGGATTCACCGCGAGAGCTCTGGCGATTCCGATGCGCTGACGCTGGCCGCCGCTGAACTGGTGCGGATAGCGGTGCATCACCTCTTCGCCCAGGCCGACCATTTTCAAGAGCTCACCCACCCGCTGAATCCGCTCTTCGCGATTCAGTTCAGTATGTAATTGCAGGATTTCATTCAGCGCGGTAAAAATGGTCATTCTAGGGTTCAGTGAACCGTATGGATCCTGAAAAATCATCTGAAAATTGCGCCGGGCCCGGCGCAGTCCGGCTCCTTTCAGCCTGCCTATTTCCACGTCGCCGATGCGGAAAGTTCCTTCTTTGGGATCTTCCAGCCTGACCAGCGTCCGTCCGAGCGTACTTTTGCCACAGCCGCTTTCTCCGACCAGTCCGAGCGTTTCGCCGGCCTCCAGTTGAAAAGATACGCCGTCCACAGCGCGGACGTGGCGCGCCGGACTGAACCAGCCGTCCCTGACAGGGTACCATACTTTCAGATTCTCTACTTCAAGCAATGCCATTTTTGATGATTTCTATCCATAATTATTTATGTCTCTATATCTTTAACTCTTCCTGATAAGGTTTTCAAGAGGGAAATATTATTAAGCGTATAAAAATGAATAAAGAAAGCGCTAAGCGCGGAAGAAAGTTGTTACCCAATATCCTGCATTGCGCGAAGATGATCTATCGCCTGATGATGAACGGGCTGCCCGTCATTTTCAAAATCCTTGATAAACTTGCAGGTTTCTAAAGAATCGCATAACGCGCAATTGTCGAGTTTCTTTGAAAGGACGCAGCATTTTCTGATTTCGCATTCATTGCCGCAGCGGTTGCCGGAAGAATGGCATCCCGGACACTGAAATTTTTCACGTATGACATCCGGGCTCAATCCTGATTCAGCCGCAATGTCTGATATAATTCCGCTCAGGTCGGCGTCTTTTAAAAGGTTGGCAAGCTGGCATTCGTCACAAACATTCCCGCAGGCGCCGATTTCCATAGATGTGCTTCCCCATTATTTACTAATTTTTCACTATTAAGAAAAGAACTGATAAACCTCATTTTGTCAATAGGGAAGAATGTTTTTTATAGGAAAACGGATATTTATTTTTCAAAACAGTCCGCTTCATGCAAAAAAACTGTTTTCTTGATAAATAAAACTTTTAAAACTGAAAATATCTTCTATATTAAGTATTCACAGCATTATATTATGCGCCCGTAGCTCAGCTGGATAGAGCGTCTGCCTCCGGAGCAGAAGGCCGGGGGTTCAAATCCCTCCGGGCGCACCATTTTATGCAAAAAATATGCAAAATAAAATTTGCATACTCGCCAATAGTAGCATATTTTAGCACACATTAAATTATTTTGATAATAGGTGCTGAAATGCCGGTCTACAAACAACAATCCAAGACGCAAGACGGACTCCTCAAAGAGTCTGAGTTCTACCATTACCGCTTTATGATAAATGGCAAAAACCACAACGGCGTATGCAAAGGCTGCACCACCGAGGTAGATGCCAAGAAGTTTGAAAAAGACATTAAAGCGGAAGTGCTTCAACTGTCAAAGCAAAAGACGGTTACTGCTTTAGTGGAAAACTATCGCGACATCTTAACCGGTGGAACTCCTATCCTGCTGGATGATGCTTATGAACTGTCCCTGAATAAAACCAGAAAGCGTCAACCGTCAGAATCCCTTAAAACCGCCAAGCGGATTTACTGGCTGGACTTTGTTGCTTTTATGCATAACAAATACCCGGATATCATCAAAATTGCCAGCGTCCAGACAACCCATGCTGATGCTTACATTAACCACCTGCGGACAAAAGGACGCTTCAACACAGAAATCACATTCAAGACAAAAAAGAAAACCTGTACCTACCAGTCTAAGCAAAAACTCTCTCCGCGAACCTGCAATGTTTACCAGCATACGCTAGCGGAAGTATTCAATAAACTACGTACAGATTCCGGTCTGATTAATAATCCCTTTGACGATATAGAAAAGCAGGACAATGAATATGAAAGCCGGGAGGCCTTCACAGAAAAAGAACTGGCCTTAATCAGGGATAACGCCAATGACTTCGTCCGGGCTATCTTTAGTGTAGGAATTGCGACTGCACTGCGAGAAGGCGATATCTGCACTTTAAAGTGGTCGGAGATAGACTTCAAAAATAAACTTATTACCAGAAAAATGAAAAAAGTGCGCAGGTATGTAGAAATACCGATCATGCCGCCGATGCTGGATTTCCTGCTGGTACAAAAGGAAAAAACTGGCGATAGTGAATATGTTTTACCGGAACATGCCGCGATATATAAATCAAACCCTTCAGGCATCAGTGCCAGAGTTAAGAAATTCCTTGAAGGCCTAGGGATCACCACTACGAAAAAAGTTGAAGGTCGCGACCGCGCAGTCTCTATCAAGGATGTCCACAGCCTCCGTCATTCATTCTGTTATTACGCAGGAATTTATGGTGTTCCTCTTATGATTGTTCAGTCCATCGTCGGCCACATGACCCCGGAAATGACAAAGCACTACCAGGCGCATGCAACTAGGGAAGCCAAGCACGAAAAAATGCTTCAGATGCCTGACTTTATGGGATTATCCAGAGTGAATGTAAAGGCATTGCCTGCGTCTGAGCTAGACCAGTTAAAAGCACAGCTTATTGACCGCGTCAACGCCGTAAATAATATCGACTCAATCAAGGCGGCGCTGGCAGCTCTGAAAGATTAACAGGTTGCCTCGCAGTTGAAGTCCATGACTGCGGAGAACTGGAAGATGATAAGGGATGAACTGCTTCAGCAGGTGTCGTAATA
>CAIMFA010000139.1 GCA_903840185.1 uncultured Lentisphaeria bacterium
GCAGGAGACATCTTTAACCAATTCCGCAAACGATGACTGGAAAGTTGAACTTTGCCACGAAAACATTGGTGAAGCGATAAATCTGAAAATCACGATAACCAGGCTGAGTGATACTGGAAATCAGAGAATCCGTTTTGTAACCGGGATAGACTCGCTGATGATGCGATATCCTGATTACCTGGAGAAGCTGACCCCGAATGCGGCAATAGTTGAAGACGGATTTTTCTGGAGTAATTTTGCCTCGCCTTCCGGGAAAAAGCTGGCGCTGTGCTGCGATAGTACCGTAGCCGGCTGGATGGTCTGGTATGATTTGAACAAATATGACTGCATGAATCGCGGTGACTACCGTTCCGGCAGCCACCAGATGGGAACTATGGTTATAGACCTGTTTAACCAGCTGGATAATCTGCCGCCGCGCATCATGAAATTTCAAAAAACATGGAAAAAAGGCGAAACCCGCACGTGGAATTTTTATTTCATTCCATATCAGAATGATAAAATACGGAATCTCGCAATTGCCGGGTTTACGCAGGCGCCTTTTATTGATCTGGCGCGTTCCGGTGATTTTGAAAGCGGAACTGCCTGTGGCACAATTTATTCGCCGGCCGGCGCTGAGTTGACCTGCAAATACGCTGACGATAAATTTGCAATCACTCCAATTGAAACTGTTGATGATGTATTGATAAGTGAAATTAAATTTCAAATTCCCGACCCGAACCGGCATGGCGTTGAAATCGGATTTGAATTAACGGCCAATGGTCGCAAATGCACCGGAAGCGTTGCAGCAATCCTGCCGTTTGAACGCTATATAATGTCAAGCGCGAGCTTTGCCAATCGCAAACCGCCGCGCGGGACTAATACCATGGAGGCGGCCATGCCCGCATACGGCTGGATAGCCGCCGAGAAAATCAATCCGGCCCCGACGCGCCGGAATTCGCTTTACCGCTTTTTTGAAGAGGAATATTTTGCCTGTTCGTTTTCCGCGGACGGAATCCCGCTGGCGTATCCTGACCGGATTCAGAATCAGGCGTTTGCGCTTGATCTCTGCCGTGAAATGTATTACCTGGACCTGAATAATATCTGGTTGAAGCGCGGAGAAACCCTGGTCCGCGATCTGCTGGCAAGACAGGGATTTGACGGCGGATTATATGCGCATAATGGCAGACAGCACTACTCCAGCGTGATTTATCCGCTGCGCTCAATACATGAATTCGCGCAAGTGCTGGAGCATGATAATCAACTGAAAAATGAGATAGAACTTTGCGTTGAACGCGGAATGGAAGACCTCTTCCGCCGTCAGGAGGACATCGGAACAGAAGGAGCGCCATGCTACGAAGACGGTGCTATCGCCTGTACCAGTCTGCAGCTGGCTTACTGGGCATTTATCAGGCAGAAGAGCGAATATGCCCGGGCGGCCGAAAAGATTATTGCCGGTCATGAATGCCTGGAATGGTTTAGTCCGAACAGCAGGACCAACGGAGCAACCGTCCGCTTCTGGGAAACTTTCTGGGCAATCGGCTGGCATAACACACTGAATACTCCGCACGGCTGGAGCGCCTGGACGGGCGAAGCATATTATTTCATCTATTTAGCCACTGGCAACACTGATTATCTGCGCAAATTTTTGAATAATCTGACCGCCTGTTTGAGTTTGATTGATGTCCGCATGTCGTCTGTTTACTTTTGCTTTACTCCGGAAAGCTATGTCTATGATACCGGCTCCAGACAATGGTCGGGAGAAAGATATCTGGATATGGCCCTGACCGACACCATCGAGGAAGGCGGCCGCGAAACCTACGAAATCATCAAATTATTGACTGATTTTATGCTCGACAAAGCCTATCTTTACGTTGAAGACAACCAGATTAAAGCGATAAATACAGAAATTCAAATCCATAATAATGACATTGAAGTCATGCCCGGAAAAAATATAAAGACGATTTACCGGAATGTAAATATTCCGGACAATTATAAAATAATCAGCAGTCTTGCAATAATTAAGCACGGATATATCCATAATTAGCTAATTGAGGGTGCAATGAAAAGTTACCGGAAAGAATTGTGGTTCGAAACTAAGGCCAGAAGAGTCTATATCAACATTACTCCGCAAGTTGAAGAATGCCTCCGTGAATCCGGCATCAGCGAGGGACTGGTGCTCTGCAATGCCATGCATATTACGGCTTCAGTCTTCATCAATGACGATGAGAGCGGGCTGCATGCCGATTTTGAACGCTGGCTGGAAAAACTCGCTCCGGAGAAACCGCACAGCCAGTATGCCCATAACGGTTTTGAAGATAATGGCGACGCGCATCTTAAACGGCAGATCATGGGCCGGGAGGTCGTGGTCGCCGTCACTGACGGCAAACTGGATTTCGGGCCGTGGGAGCAGATATTCTACGGAGAATTTGACGGCGGACGTAAAAAACGGGTTCTGGTGAAAATTATTGGCGAATAATTTTTGCTTTTCGCGGTTTTATGTCTATATTAGAAGTTTATCAAAGATAGAAGGAATTTACCTAAATACAGGGACGCGGGAACGGCAAAATGAACAAATTCATTGATGAATTTATGACGGCTTTCAAGTTTGAGGGCTTAACCTTTGACGACATTTCACTGATCACTCAATATGCGGATTTCGCGCCCGAGCAGGCAGATGTAGCCTCATATTTTTCAAGGAATGTCAAGCTCAATATCCCGTTTGTCAGCGCCGCCATGGATACTGTTACTGAAGGCGACATGGCGATTGCCATGGCCCGTCTGGGCGGACTCGGGGTAATCCACAAGAACCTGAGCATCGAGCGCCAGGCGCAGGAAGTCAGACGGGTGAAACTTTATCTGAACGGCATCATCAAGCTGCCGGTAGTGTTCCATCCCGATCAGACCGTGGCGGAAATGCTGAAGGAAAAAAAGCTTAAAAAATACTCCTTCTCCGGTTTCCCGATTGTTGATGGACAGAACCAGCTGGTCGGGATCATTACAGCGCGCGACATTAAATATCTTACCCATTATAATCATAAAATCGGCGATGTCATGGCGAAAACGCTGGTTACCGCCAAAGACGGCGTGTCCATCAAGAATGCCTATAAGCTTATGCTGGAGAAAAAGGTCGGCAAGCTTCCCACCGTGGACGCCGAAGGCCGCCTGACCGGGCTGTACAGCTTCCAGGACGTGAAAACGCTGATTGATAAAGAAGAACCCGATTACAACCGCGATGTTAAACATCAGCTCCGCGCCGCCGCCGGAATCGGACCTTATGACGAAGAGCGCGCCGCCGCACTGGTCGCCGCCGGCGTCGATGTCATGGTCATAGATACCGCTCACGGACACAGTAAAAACGTGATTGAAACAGTAAAACTGATAAAGAAGACTTATGGCGACAAAGTTGATATAGTCGCCGGCAATGTTGCGACTGCCGAAGCCGGTCTGGCGCTGGCGAAAGCCGGAGCGGACGGCATCAAGGTCGGCATCGGACCCGGTTCAATTTGCACCACCCGCGTAGTTGCGGGCGTCGGCATCCCGCAGGTCACCGCCGTTTATGAAGTCAAAAAAGCTGTCGGCCCGACAATTCCGGTGATTGCCGATGGCGGCATCAAGCAGTCAGGCGATGTGCCCAAGGCTATCGCGGTCGGCGCTTCATGCGTAATGATGGGTTCCGCACTTGCCGGAACATCGGAAAGCACCGGCGAGATAACCCTGCACCACGGACGCCGTTATGTCGTTTACCGCGGCATGGGCAGTCTTGAGGCCATGAAGAACGGCAAAGCCAGCCGCGAACGTTACGGACAGGCGGATGTCGAAGACGAAAAGAAGCTTGTTCCACAGGGCATCGAAGGCCTGGTGCCGTTCCGCGGCCCGGTCAGCGATGTTATTCATCAGTTTGTCGGCGGACTCAAATATGCCTGCGGTTACTGCGGTGCCAGGACCATTGAAGAATTGCAGAGGAAAGCCAAACTGGTGAGAGTCACTTCCGCCGGACTGCGCGAAGCGCATCCGCACGATGTGATCATGCTCAAAGACGCTCCGAATTACACTGCCGAGCAATAAATCGCATTATAAACGGTATTTTGTTCTTTGCCGCGGCCGCTTTCAGTTCGCGCCAGTCTCCGTGCTGTGATTAATTTAGAATGTTGACGATTTTAAAATGTACAATATTAATTTTCAGATAAGGGGTATGTAAAATGTTACCGGCAAAGAGTTTAAAATTTCTTGAGAAGCTGATGAACTGTTCCGGACCGTCCGGATTTGAAGAGGAAACCGCGGGAGCATTCAGAGAGTATCTGAAAGATTTTTCCAGCAAGGTTTATACCGATGTGATGGGCAATACGGTCGGGGTGGTTAATCCCGGCGGCGCTTACCGTGTGATGCTGGCCGGACATTATGATGAAATCGGTTTTCAGGTAGTGTATATCTCCGAAGAAGGACTGCTTTATTTCCGCCCGAACGGCGGCATTGATAAACTGACTGTCCCCGGCTGCGAAGTGGAAATACTGACAGCAAAAGGGCGCATCCCCGGAGTGATCGGCAAGAAACCGATACATCTGCTTACCCCTAAAGAACGCGAAATTCCGCCCGAACTGAACGATCTGTGGATCGACATCGGCGCGGAGAATAAAAAAGACGCCGCCAAAATAATTTCTATCGGCGATCCTGTCGCCGTGCGCAGCAATTACCAGCGCATGGGAAAAAACCGGATCAAATCCAAAGGTATGGACGATAAGGTCGGCGCATTTGTGGTTGCTGAAACGCTGCGCTGCCTGAGCTCACGCAAGCTGAAAGTGGAAGTCTGCGGCGTCGGCACGGTGCAGGAGGAGCTCGGCCTGCGGGGCGCGGCAACCAGTTGTTTCGGCATTGATCCGAAGGTCGGTTTTGCCATTGACGTCGGTTTCGCGACCGATATCCCGGACATCGCGAAGAAGATCCTGGGTGAAATCAAGCTGGGTTCCGGACCGGAATTGAACCGCAACGCCGACAACAATCCCGTGCTGGGACGCAAACTGCGCGAAATCGCGAAAAAGCACAAGATCACCTATCAGGAAACCGCCGCACACCGGGCTTCCGGCGGCACCGATACAGCGCAAATGCAGTTGACCCGTTCCGGTGTCGCCACCGCGCTGCTGAGCATTCCGAACCGCTATATGCATTCGCCGGTGGAAATCTGCGATCTGCGCGACATTGAAGGCGCGATTGAACTGCTGACCGAAACTATCGCATCTTTCACCGGCAAAGAGTCGTTTATTCCCGGCATAGATTGAGCGGAAGGCAATAATTCCAATGGGCAAGTTTTATCTAATCAGCGGCAATGACGAATTTGCCATCAAAAGCAAGACGCGGGAGATCATCTGCTCGCTCTGCGGGGAAGAACCTGAGAGCAATCCGGATCTGGAGATTGTCGCCGGCGACAGCGATGAGATGAAACCCGAAGAGATTATGGCTGATCTGCTGAACTGCCTGAAAACACCGCCGTTCCTGTGTCCTGACAAAAAAATCTGGCTGCGCCATTTTATGCATTTTGAAAAAGCTTTCGCGGCTACGGCCAAAGACAGCATCACGGCTATGGCTGAAGCCCTGATCGAATTCATCAAGCAGGGCATACCGGACGATATTACGCTGATTATTGACGGCCCGGAACTTGACCAGCGCAAAGCCTTTTTCAAAGCCTGCAAGACTGCCGGAGCTGAAATCCACTATTTCCGCAAGGCGGACATAGCCTCCAAGGATTATACGAAAAGCCAGTATGAGCGGATTGACGAGATTTGCGCCAAAGCACGAAAAAATATTGAACAGCAGGCCAAAGACTACCTGGCCGAGACCGTCGGCAGCGACAGCGGCCGCATGAGAAGCGAACTGGATAAGTTGATCTGCTATGTCGGCAAAAATAATTCCATAACCCTGGCTGACTGCAAGGCCATTTGCAGCCGCACCCCGGAAGCCATGAGCTGGGACTTTGCCAACCGGCTGATTGAACGCGACGTGCCGAGTGCGCTGGCAATTGTCGGCGACCTGATGGAGCAGTTGCGTTCGCAGCGCGGCGGCGGCAATCAGGAACTGGCAATCCTCAGCAGCGCCACCCGCAGTTTTCAGGAAATGGTCAAGGTCAAGACCGCGGCGGCGGAACTGAACATGCCCAAACGCGTGGGCAAATCATTCTTCTATTCTCTTGATCCGGGACTGAAAGAAAAATATCCGGACAACATTCTGCTGAGCGTTCATCCGTTCCGCGCTTATATGATGTGTGAAAACTCATTAAGTTTTACTGACCGGGATCTGGCAGGAGCGCTGGAAGCTATTCTTGACGCCAACCGGCGGCTGGTCTCCGGCGGCGGCGATTCCAGAATCATCCTGGAGCAGCTTGTCCTGAAAATAGCCGGGAAATGATTTGATAAAAGTTAAGAAGTCAGGAGTCAGGAGTCAGAATAAATCCGGATTTTAGTTCGAATTTCATTCTGAATTCTAGATTCTAGATTCTGAATTCCTGCAAGACATGAGTTTTGCAATTGGCTCGAAAATATGTAAATTATAATATAGTTCGGAGTTTATTTTGAAAAATCTCAGACAGAAAATTTTTGAAGGAATTGCCGCGGACGAGCCGATTTCACGTATCCGGCTGGCGGAGAAATACCACATCCGGGTGGCAACGGTAACAGAGCAGACCCGTGAACTGCTGGACGACGGCCTGATCATCGAATCCGGCACCGAGAACTCCACCGGCGGCAGAAAGCCGGTTCTGCTTTGTTTGAACCATCAGCCGTTCTCTGTCGCCGGATTTCGTGTGACCCGGGAAAGCATCAAATGCGGGCTGTTCTCGATGAATCTCAAGAAAAAAGTTGAATTCAGTACTAAGTTTGAAGGCAAAGTTGATAATAAAGCGCTTTTGCGTTCACTGAAAGAATCTTTGACCAAAGCAATTGAAGCGGCTGGCAGGTTCAAAACTAAAATCAGGGCAGTTGCGGTCAGCTTCCCCGGCAAGGTTGACCCGGCGAAAGGGATTTTCTTCGAAGCCGCCGGCTTTCCCGGGCCTTCAGGGCTCAAGGTAAAAGAATTTATTGCGAAAGAATTTAAAATTCCGGCAGTTGTCGATCATGACGTTGCCGGTGTGACGATTGCAGAATATTATCTGGAGAATGCCTGTGCCTGTAAAAATATGGGCGTCCTGTTTATAGACGAAGGTATCGGCAGCCGTTTTGTGATTGACGGCAAGCTGTTCCGCGGGTCGCACAACGGAGCAGGGGAATTCGGGCATCTTTCGCTGGACACCTGCGGCCCGGAATGTTACTGCGGCAACCGCGGCTGTTTTGAACAGCTTGCGGGAATCTCCGCGATAGAGCGGAAATTCGGGGAGAATGCTGATTTCAGCGAGATTCTCAAACGCGCCGCCGCGGGCGATGCGAAAGCACTGACGCTTTTTGACCAGGTGGGCGGCTATATCGGCGAGGCAATTGTCAATATTTTCCACTTTATGGATCTGGAAAGAATTGTCATCAACGGCAGAATCGCGGAAGCCGCGCCATATATCGAAAAAAGCATGTTCCGCCGCTTGAACGACCCCAGAAATCTGGGCAAATTTGCAGAAGGCATGGTGGTTTTCAGCAGACTTGGCGCGGAGATCGACCTGGTCGGTCCGGGATTTCTGGCGGCCGTGGAAGCTTACCGGCTGAAACAAATTGACGCACTACCCATCGCGCAGGCGATTTTCAACAAGAAGAAAGTTACCGCTAAAGCTTAATCGTTATTTAACTGAAATCGCAGGCCGATAATTACTTCTTTGCCGCAGCGTCTTTCTCTTTGGCATCTTTCTCTTCATTGCTCTTTTTAGCGGCGTCTTCCTGAAGTCTGGCTTTCAGTATTTCCGCCATGACCGGAGGCAGGCTTTTAATACAGGTCTCCGTGGCAATATTCTTAATCTCTCTGTATGAGGCCAGGCCCTGTCTGACTTGAATATCCTGATTGTTCAGTTGATAGGAATTGTAGATATATCTGGCCATTCTTTCGCTGGCCAATGCCGCATCATCATCGCCATAGGCGATAAAATAACAGCTTCTGAAAATCAGGCCGCTGATGATATCGGTGGCCTTTTTAACGCCGGCGTCGCGAACTTCCGACGACCACTGTTCCATCACAAAATTTTCCAGCGTGTTGCGATATTTACCGGGTTCCTCTTTCTGAAGCATCTTATAATATTCGGCAGCTTTGGCAAATTTACCGTAATTATACAGCAGGACAATTGCCTCCTGCATGAAATTAAGCTTGGCTGACAGGAATGTTGACTGCTGTTCATTATTGTCATAGGCCTCTTCAAAAGTCCGCTTCACCGAATCAACCACGCTCAAGTTCGGAATCATTATAATCCGCTCGAATTTGTCTTTGTCGATCATGAGAATTCTGCCGGCGATGAAAGACTCTTTCAACGCCTGGGTGATCATGCGCTCACAGGAAAGATCGCGATGGCCTAAAGTCATTTCCAGGCCTTTGGTCGCCCAGTACAAAGCCTGTGCTTCGGGTGTCCGCCAGTCAAGAATGCCATATTTATTGTTGATGCTGTTAATCAATACAGGGTCCAGCTTGTAAGTCTCCCTTAACCACAATGAACGGAAATAATTATCCAGAGTATCAGATATTCTGGTGCTGTCAATCAGTGCGACAAAATCAGGCGGCAGTTTGGACTGTTTTTTGAACTCCACGAACAATTTGTCCAGAGTCTCGTACTTTGATTTTGTCAGCAGTTCCATAAACTTTTCGGAATTCGGGATTGCTTTCAACAGCGCGGCGGTGTCGCGGGGAGCTGAAGCCAGCTGCTGCCAGTCCGGCTTGGAACCGAATACCTGTTCCATTTCCAGCGCCAGCCGGTTTTTATAGTAAAGATTGAAATCATCCATGATATTGCCCATCTTATGCTGAAAAATCCAGCCCAGCTCTTTATAGAGCATCGGATCGGCGGGGTTGTAAACTATAGCCTCGTCGCGAATAAGTTTTATGGCTTCCTGAATCCAGCGCCAGCGGTCTTCCGGCAGAGAACATGTCACCGAAATATTATATGCCATATTCCAGGCCAGATAAGCGGTCGCGCCGGAAAAGCGCGGCTGCAGCTTGGTAATCCACGATGCGAGCTGCACCATTTCAAAGTAATTGCCCTCATCCTGCAGCGAGGCGGCGCGCAGCCACAAAACGTCGGCCAGCAGACCGCGGAAACTGCCCAGCGCAACAGTAGTGAAAACCACGATCGGCGGAGCATTGCGGATTTGTCCGGTATAATAAAGATTATTGGTTCTGATACTGGCGTCAAGCTTCTTTTCCGTCTGATTGATCGCAATCAGTATCAGAACTGAAACCAGCAGCAGAACTGTAAAAAACATTAATGTCTTGAATCTACTCATTTTCTTATGACCAGTCCCATTTCTCTGCGCCAGTACAGCCACATTCCAATAAGGAACAGCGGGAGGGCTCGCAGAACAAAGTATGTGAGAAATAATTTACCGATAAAAATCCATTCAACCAGTTCGCCGTTGGATACCAGATTGGAGATTTCAAATTCCTGCATCGGGATTACAGCGATGAGGATTATTTTTCCGACATAATAGCCGACATAATCCGCGGCGCCGCCGAAAAACGAGCTTCCGGCCATGAAGGTCGCGAAACTGCCGAACATCAGATATGAGACCACCACGAAAACCGCCGTCGGCATTGACAGTATTGATGCGGCGGCGCAGGCCAGCCCGGTGAGAATGACCAGCTGCATAAATATAACCAGCACCGCCCTGAAGTAGTTCTGAGTGAATCCCGTATATTTGATCAGCAGTTTCGGCCCGTCCGCTTTCTGAAAGCACAATGCCGAGCCGGCCGGGTCATGGTTCTCAAACCTGATCATAACTTCGCCATTCGGATCAATGACCAGGGGTGGCAGACTCTTCTCCAGAAATGTGCCGGACATAATCTGTTCAGGATAAGGCGTCATCGGAACAATGGAATATTTATACTTCTTCTGTTCCAGCTTGTCTTTTTCAAATACATTGGCGGGCTTTTTCTCTTCTACTTCCGGTTCCGCAAGCCTGACTCCCCACCAGCCGCGGGTCAGCCGCTGCGATTCTGAAGATACTTTACTGACATAAACCCGGTAGCGGAAATAAAGCGGACGGTCAAAACCTACGGGAAGTGATTTATAGACCCATATTCTGTCGCCGCCGGGGGGAACCTCGGCCAGACGTCCAAGCACTTCACGCTTGAAATCTTTCAGCATTTTTTCCTGTCCAACCGGAGAGGTGTCAATTTGTGCTCCGCCCTTGGAAGCTTCCGCCAGCTTTGCCTGCAGCAGTTTGCGTGCCCATTCATCAATATCAGGCATTTCCGGATAAAAAACGCGCCGTCCGACCATTACTTCGTTTTCGATCTGCTTTTTTTCTATATCCGAGAACGGCTGGTTGTAAAATCTCCAGAGCACAATGGAATAAACCGTGCTGGATGCGGCCAGCAGCAGAATCAGATGAATCAAAATAATGCCGATCCACTTTCCCAGCCAGATAGTAATCCGGGAAATCGGCTTCGAAATGACCATGTGCAGCTGGTAGCTTTCCACATCCCGGGTCATCAGGAAGCAGCCCAGCCAGATTGAAGACAGAGACAGCACAAACGCCATCGCGGAAAGACTGTACAATAAAGATATCTGGATATATCCCCGGGCAGTGCCGTCACCGGCTATGGTGTAGGGAATCAGAATAACGCACAGCAGTAGCAGAAAAAGCAGCAGCTGGAAAATATGGGAGCGGACTGCGTTTTTAAAAGTAAGTTTTACGATTGCCCAGAATGCCGTCATTTTTTATTCCAATAAATTGAACTTTAAGAAAGCAGATCTTTTAGTTTTTCATTCGCCTTTGACAAATCCTCTTCTGCTTTTGCCGCTATTTCCGCCGGTTTTTCCTGCGTCTCCGCAGTTTTTTCGACAGCGGTAGCATCGGCAGTCAATCGCTCAATTGCCTTGTTTTCCTCTTCAATATTTTCTGCCGGTTCCCGCTTGACGGCAGGTTCCGCAGCGGTAACTTTGTCAGTATTCCGGGTTAAATCGTTGAGAATCGCCTCAGGCGTTTGATTTTCGGTCAGATATTCCGCGATTTTTCCGCCGCCGACCACGCCGGCGGTTTCTATGCTTTCAGCTTTGGCCTGACTGATCACTTCCAGGAAGAATTGTTCAAGGCTCTTGCGCGGATGGTCGAAAGTGAATTCATCGCCGGAGAGGTTTTCGCGCAGGATGCTGATCAATTTGTCCGTAACCGCCGGATTGAGCGCGGGAGTGGTGATTCTATTGGCGTCAGTCACGGTGAGCAGTTCATTCAGAGTTCCGGTAGCGCGGATCTTTCCGCCGTAAAGAATGATGACCCGGTCGCAGATATCTTCAACATCGCTTAACAGATGACTGGTGATAAGAACGGTTTTACCTCTTTTCTTGAGCATCAGGATCAAGTCTTTAACTTCCTTGCACCCGAGCGGGTCGAGGCCGGAAGTGGGCTCGTCGAGAATCAGCAGCGACGGATCGTTAATCATCGCCTGGGCCAGTCCGATACGCCTGGCCATTCCTTTCGAAAACTCGCCGACGCGGCGTCTGCGGGCATGACTCAAGCCGACCATTTCCAGCAGCTGGTCGCTGCGGTTGCGGCGTTCCTCGGCGGAAAGGTTGAACAACGCGCCGAAGAAATCTAGAGTTTCAATTGCGGTAAGATACTTGTAGAGATATGATTCCTCCGGCAGATAACCCACCTGCTGCTTGGTTTCAACCGCACGCGGGGATTGTCCGAATACGGAAAGCGTCCCGGCAGTCGGATAAAGCAGGCCGAGAATCATTTTAACGGTGGTTGATTTGCCTGAACCGTTCGGGCCGAGCAGTCCGATGACTTCGCCTTCATAGACTTCAAAGTCAATATCATTCACCGCTTTGGCTTTGGGACGGCTCCAGAAATCTCTGAATACTTTACTCAGACCGACTGCACTGATTATTGGCTTTTTGTTGTCAGACATAATATCTCCGCTGCAAATTAGGCTTTCACCCGGATTAAATTAATTTTCACGATGCGAAGATTCTTCAAGCGTGAGCTCCTCGCCGGTTCTGACCAGTCTTGCGCTGTTAAAAATGATCAGCAGCGTGCTCAGGGTATGCAGCACCGCCGCCCAGATCGGAGTCATCCAGCCGAAAACTGACAGAATCATTCCGCCAAACACAAACAGCATACCTACAAACAGGTTCTGATTAATTACGCCCCTCAGTTTTCTGGACAAATAGACCAGCATCGGAATACGGCGCAGATCGTTCGTCATCAGCGCGATTGACGCGCTGTTGATGGCAATGTCGCTGCCGATGGCGCCCATGGCTATGCCGAGATCGCCGGCGGTGAGAGCGGGCGCGTCATTGACGCCGTCGCCGACTACCGCTACTCTGGAATTACGTTTGATTTTTTCCACATATTCAACTTTGGATTCCGGCAGACATTCGCTTTCAAATTCATCAATATTGATTGAGGCGGCGACGGCTTCAGCAACCGATTTGCGGTCGCCGGTGACCATTGCGCAATGTTTAACGCCGAGGATTTTCAGGTCGGTAATCATTTTGGCCGCATCTTTTCTCAATTTGTCCTTGAAGCCGATCCAGCCGAGGATTTTGCCGTTGCGCGCCACATAAACCACGCTCATGCCGTGATCTTCCTGTTCCGCGGAAGCGGAAGTATCCAGGCCGAAAGTGCTGATCCACGCGGCTCTGCCGACGTAGCATTTCTGCCCGTCAATAACGGCCTGCACGCCTTTACCGTGGACTTCGCTGAATTCGATGACTTCAGTTAATTTAACTCCGGCCTCCGCCGCCAGTTTCTGCAGCGCGATCGCGGTCGGGTGATTGCTGTGCTGTTCGGCGGTGGCCGCCACTTTCAACAGTTCGGCCGGGGCGAGATTATCAAACGGGTTGAGTCTGGCCACCGACAGGATGCCGTCAGTCAGAGTTCCGGTTTTATCAAATACGAAAGCCCTGATCTTGGCGGCCAGTTCCAGATGGCTGACATTCTTGATCAGAATACCCAGACGGGCGGCGGCGGCGACCGCGGCGACCACTGCGGTCGGAGTGGCAAGCACGATAGCGCAGGGACAGGCGATAACCATCAGCGTGATCACGCGCTGCATATCATGCGTGAACCACCAGGTGACGCCGGAAATCATCAGCACGGTCGGAGTATAATAGCCTGCATAGTTGTCGATAATCCTGACAATCGGAGATCTTGAGCCTTCCGCGGCCAGAATCATTTCTTTCACTTTGCCCAGCGTGGTGTCTTCGCCTACTTTGGTTACCTGAATATCAACAATCCCGGTAAGGTTCTGGGTACCGGCAAAAACATCGTCATTCAGATCTTTGTCCACCGGCAGCGATTCCCCGGTGATGGATGCCTGGTTTACAGTGCTCTCTCCGACGATTATCCGTCCGTCCACCGGGAAGTTTTCGCCGGGGCGCACTCTTATCACGTCGCCGATTTTCAGGTCGAGCGCTTCAACATCAACTTCACTGCCGTTGACGATTTTTCTAGCGGTATTCGGCGTCAGCTTGATAAGTTCTTCGATTGAGCGCTGGGCGCCGCTGGCCGTGCGGGATTCGATGATAATCGTCAGCAGCAGGAAAAACGAAATAATGCCGGCAGTCTGGAAATCCGCTCCGGCGAAAGCCGCAAGAATAGCCAGGGCCACCAGTTCATTCATGTAAATCTTGCCGTAATAGATATCTTTCAGCGCCGTAACCATAATCGGGAAAGCCAGAATTACGGAACCGATGATTGCGCTGAATTTGGCGGAAAACATCTGGTCAGGCACCAGCCATTCCAGAACAAATGAGTTGACGATGAAGAAACCGCCGATCAGAGCGACAGACAAACGGCCCATGGTCCGGTCATGTCCGGTACCATCGGTCAGGTTATGGTCGCCGCAAGTCGGACAGACGATTCCCGGTTTATGCTTATGCTTTGCCGGGACTGCCTGCTTATGATCGTGATCATGATCATGACTATGATCGTGGCCGCAACCACAATGCCCGTGTTCGTTATGTGCTGTACTGGCCTCTGCCATATTTATTTCCCTTCAGTTGCTTCTGCTTTTTTATTAACATTATCCAGCGGTTCGGGATTGATTTTCAACCGTATCTGCTGCTGCTTCCCCGTACCCTTTGAAACGATGTATTTCTCCTGGATTTTACCCAGGACATCGGACAGGGTGTAGTTGTAAAGCGCCATCAGCACCGTATCCGGACTGGCGGCATATTCAGCATTGATCTTTTCAAAATAAATGTTCTCGGCTTTAACTTCGGAAACAATCTGCTTTTTGTAGGTCGTCGCGGCCGCCAGAATTTCCGCCTTCTCCGCGAAAACACTGTTTTCCAGTTTGACGCGGTACTCGTTGGCGGTGTCAATCATGGTTGATTTAGCCTGGTTGGCGGCGGTGACTTCGCCGAATGCGGCTTTGGTCCGCTGCGGCGGATAGGCCTGCTGGAGAGCCACACTGTTTATCTTGATTCCGATATCCAGAGCGACTATGGCCTTGTCAAACAATGCCTGAACTTCATCTTTGTAGGCTTGCTTCTTTTCGTACAGAACATCATCAACCGGCTTGCCGGCAGTAACTCTTAAAATCACGTTTCTAAGGGTTTCGCGGAGAATCGTCTGGGGGCCGCGGGTACCAAGAACAACTCCGTCTTTTTCCGCCACCAGCACTTCATCATCATTGAGCGGGTCTTCAGGACAGAAACATTTTTCGTAATATTTCTTGGGGTTGACAATCTGATATTCCAGCAGCCACGAGGCATGAATAATGTTGGCGTCGCCGGTCAGCAGATAGCTGTCACGGCCCGGATCCAGCGGACCGCCCATCTGCGCCTGCTGTTCGTCCATTACGACTGCGGAAGACTTGAAGTCAACCGTTAATACCTGCGGATTGGTTTTAATCCGGATCAGCGAGTTGACCGGATGCGGGAAAAACCAGTGCCAGTCTTCGGTATAAGTATCGACATATCTGCCGAATCTCAAAACAATGACGGCTTCCGGCGGTTTAACTATGAAATAACCGCCGAAAGTGAAAAAGTAGACCAGCATTCCGACAATAATTATCACCAGCACGAAAAATGATATCTGGAGACTTCTTATCAGCGACTTTAAACCGGAATCATACTGCCCCTCATGGTCGGCATGATAACCCGCATCCTGTTTTTTATTCATATTGTCCATAGTGTGCAATCATTCTCTTTAGTGATTATTTCTTTTCAGTGACAGGCGCGGACGGTTTCAATTTGTCGGCGTTCATCTTCATTAAATCGAACGGCGCGGAGTCAGTATCCAGCACCAGCGTGGTTCTGGATTTCATGATCTTGCGCAGAGAATCAAGTTTTCTGAGGAAAGTGGCAAGTTCCGGATTTTTCTTGAATACCGCATAATATTTGGCGGCGTCCGCATCACCCTGAGCACGGATTTCCTTGGCGGCGGCTTCAGCATCCGTCAGCACAACCTGCCGCTCGGTATCCGCCTTGATTTTGATCTCTTTGGCTTCTTTTTCGCCGGCGGCGCGGAATCCGGAAGCGACAACGTTACGTTCCTGAATCATGCGTTCAAAAACTTTTTCGCTGACGGATTTAGGCACATTAATGGTTTTGATACCGGTGGATTGAATATAGATTCCGTAGGTCTTTGCTTTTTCATTAAGTTTCTTGCAGATTTCATTCTGGATTGTATCAAGACACATTTTATTCGGGTCAGTGTTGATAAGCTGGTTGAATTCATATCTGCCGAAAGTTTCATCCTTGATGCTTCTCATCCAGTTATTGAGCTGATCTTCGGCATTGCTCATGGTGACCATGCTCCGGAAAAATTCCTTGGCGTCTGCAATACGGTAGATAATGTAGATGCCGGCAATGATGTTCTGTCCGTCTTTGGTCATGGTTTCTTCAAGTTTGCCGACATTGCCGTTGAAACAGCAGTAACGGTTGTCAAATTTGAAAATTTCCTGAACCGGATACGGCCAGCGGAAATGCAGGCCCGGCCCGGCAGGCTGCTCTTCAATCTTGCCGAACGTGGTGACTACCGCAGTTTCAGTACTGTTAATTTTAAAAGAGAAAACCGCGATCATGAAAATTGCACCAACAATCAGTCCAAGCAGCATCGTCGGCCAATGTCTGGTAATCTTTGTATTATTTGCTTCTGCCGTCATATTTTTTCCGCCTCCATTTATTCTATTTTGATTATTTAGTATGCTTATTTTCTAGGCTGGTCACTTAAAGTATTGACATCGGCGTCAATCAAGTCAAACCTGGCTTTCTGTTCAAAATTCAATTCATAAATCTCATTCGGAATTGATGAGCTCATTATGTATTTTCTGGTGTCGGCACAATCTTTTTCAAGCATATCCAGATATGTTCTCAGCTTGAATATCTCCGGCATCGCGTCGTAGGCCTGGAGCTGCTTGTTGAAGCGTTCACCTTCCGCCTGAGCAACGGTGGTGATCTGATAACGGTAGGATTTGGCCTGCGCTTCAATCTGCATTTTATCCGCCTGGGCCTGCGGAATGATTTTTTCGTAATAGCTTTTCGCCTTCAGAATTTCAGTTTCTTTTTCTTCAATGGAGCCGATTACGGCTTCGAACGCCGGGGCGACTTTCTCCGTCGGCGGATGCACGTCATGCAGATTTACATACACAATATCAACGCCCAGATCCTGCTTATCGGCCGCCTCCTGTATCTGCTTCTTGAGATCTTCCGCCGCTTTCTGGCGTCCGGAGGACATAATTTCCATGATGGAAACACTGGCAAAATATTTAGTCGCGACCATCTCTCCGATGTTCTGGAGAATTTTGGCCGCGTCTTTATGTTTATAGGCATAATTAATCAGTCCGCTTTCTCTGATCCGGTACTGGATCGGCAGGCTGATACCGAGGAATGAAACTGATGTCGCCGGTTTCAAGGCTTTGTCAACTTTTTCAGATGCAACCAGAAACTCGGATTCCGTGACATAATGTTTTTCTGTCCAGGTCACAACTTCCGGCCTCAGTTTCTTGCCGTTTTCATCAATCATTCCGGGGCCGACCAGCACATCATGAATTTCAGTGCAGGAATAGCGGGCAACCTTCCCGAAAGGATAAGGTAGGGTGAAGTAAATTCCGGGAGTAAGCAGTTCTTCGGAGACAATCCTGCCGAAACTTTCCCTTACCCCCACCTGGGACGGTCCCACTTCAAAGATGCAGGTAAACATCCACAGGCAGATCAGCCATACAATAACCAGCCGGAAAAGATATTTTTCCGCGAACTCCGAAACCCAGGTCTTGGAAACTTTAAACCCGAATTGATAATCAAGCGCGTCAGCCACATTCCTGGCCACGCCGCCCGGCTCGGTAAACAGCGCCAGCAGACGGCTCTCAAATACCGGACGGGGTTCTTCAATCGTCCGCGGACGGTAAAATTCAGTAATGAAATTGATGATAAATTCCACGCCGAGCAGCGCAAAAACAACAAATGTTATACGGCTCAAATATACGTCAACCTGCGGATAGCCGAACCGGAACATGAGCGCGGAGAACGTGGCAAACAGTGAAATGACAAAAGCCAGAATCAGCCAGGCGCCAAGCGGCCTCAGCCAGCGGAAATCTTTATCCCGCGACTGTCCGACAAAAAAAGCGCCGGAGAAGATGCAGATACACATGAAGATGACCGCGACGAACGCGCTTTTCAACGCATTCTCAGGAATCGGCACAACCGTGCGGACGCTGCGGTAATACCAGAACAGCCCCAGCAGGGTAAAAGTAACCACCGCCGCAAATGCAGCCAGAAAATAAGGGGTGTATTTTTTATAATTCTCGAAAGATCTGCCCGCGGTGAACCGGACGTCTTCATTGACGTTGATAATGTTCTCTTTGCGTTTTTCCAGCAGTCTTTTATCTTCGTCCTCCTGGGCGGAGGATGCGGAAAGAAGTCCGTAAATCATTGAACCTGTTGCAAAAACCACAGCCAGAGTAAGGGGGAGGATTGACATCGCGAATACATCGGAACCGGCCCAACTGGAGATTCCGCTCAGGATCAGAACCAGAACCGCCATCACGGCGCTGCCGATACCGCCGATAATGGAAAGCTTTACTAACAGTTTGGAGTTATCAATATTCTCTCTCAGGACTTTATCTGTTTCCATTAGAACCTCAATAAGATTTATACTTCAAAGTAATTCCCGTATTCATCAGGTTTCCACTACAATAACACGCTTCCAAGTTCAAAGCAACTTTTTTATTTAAAAAACCTGTACAGAATACACAATATTAACATAACATTAACATTTAGACTCTTCAAAAACAACAAAGTTCCGTAAAAAACTGAACCAGTCAACTTAAATCTAAAGTAATCCGTCGGTTTCTTCAAACCCGAATCTGATGTTCATGCACTGCACGGCCTGGCCGGAGGCGCCTTTGGTCAGATTGTCAATCGCGCCGGTCAATATGATTTTCCCGGTATGACTGTCAAACGTGAAGCCGATTTCGCAAACATTGGTCATGGTAACGTATTTGGTGTCTGACAGGCGGCCTTTCGGCAGCACGCGGACAAAACGCTCTTTCGCGTATGTCTCGTTCAGAACCTGTTCTACTTTCTCCACGGTGCAGCCGGGATTGGCATACAACAGGATCGTGGAGTTTATCCCGCGGTTGACCGGGACAAGATGAGGTATAAAATTGATCGCGACTTCGCTTTGCGGTCCGATGGCGGCGGCAAGTTCCTGCTCGATTTCCGGCAGGTGGCGATGTCCGGTGACTGCATAAGCGCGCAGGCTTTCGTTGCATTCCGGGAAAATATAGGCCAGATCAACTTTGCGGCCGGCGCCGGAGACGCCGCTCATGCTGGAGATGACAATGCCGTCTTTCGAAGCAAGGCCGGAGGCCAGCATCGGGGCGGTCGGCAATATGGAACTGGTGGGATAGCATCCGGGGCAGGCGATTAAATCCGCCTGGCGGATCTTTTCGCGATAGCGTTCGGGCAGACCGTATACGGCTTTTTTGAGAAGTTCCGGGGACGGATGCTCTTCTTTATAATATTCTTTGTATTTGGCAGTGCTTTTAAGTCTGAAATCAGCGCTGATGTCGATAACTGTCACGCCTGCTTCAAGCAGCGGCATCGCGAATTCCGTCGCCAGCCCGTGGGGCAGCGCCAGAAAAGCCACATCGCATTGCCCGGCAATCATCTTGACGTCCGGAGCGGTAAACAGCAGCTTATTTTCAGCATAACGCGGGAAAATTTCGCCGACGGGTTTACCGGCGTACTGGCGGGATGTGATCACCGCCAGTTCGCAACGGGGATGCCTTGACAGCAGACGAACCAGTTCTTCTCCGGAATAACCCGAAGCTCCAACCACTGCAGCACGGATTTCAGACATGACAAACTCCTGCCAAAAATCTGATTAACGCTTGGAGAACTGGAACCGTTTACGGGCGCCGGGCTGACCGGATTTCTTACGTTCCTTGACTCTGGCATCGCGGGTAAGCATACCGCAATTCTTCAGAACAGAACGCAGAGATTCGTCATATTTTACCAGAGCGCGTGCAACGCCGTGACGGAGCGCGCCGGCCTGGCCTGCGGGTCCGCCGCCGGTGATGTTGGCGGTAATATCAAATTTACCCTGGGCGTCGGTCACTGACAGCGGCTGATAAATGTAGCCGCTGATGGATTCGGTCGGGAAATACTTGTCCAGCGCTTTGCCGTTGATGACAATCTTTCCGGTTCCGGGTTTGATCCGTACCCGGGCGACTGCGCATTTTCTGCGTCCGGTTGCCCAAATTTCTTCAGTCTTGTTAGCCATTTTTACCATATCGAATTACTCCTTAGAGTGTGACTTTAACAGGGTTCTGAGACGCGTGCGGATGGTCAGTGCCGGCGTAGACTTTCAGTTTACGCAGATGTGAACGGCCAAGTCTGCCTTTGGGGAGCATTCCCCATACTGCGGATTTAACCATGCGTTCCGGATGCTTGTCGCGCATCGTTTCGGCCGTGAAATCCTTCTGGCCGCTCGGATGTCCGCTGTAAGTCTGATACATCTTTTCCATTGATTTTTTCCCGGTCAGGACTGCCTTCGCCGCGTTGATCACGATAACAAAGTTACCGGTGTCAATGTGCGGGGTATAGGTCGGCTTGTCCTTGCCTCTGAGCGCGTTGACGATTTTCACCGCAAGTCTGCCCAGCGGGGCCTCGGATGCATCGAACAGTATGTATTCTCGTTCGATTTCACCAGTTTTTGCAAGATAAGTCTTCATTTTTTCGTTCTCTTGATTGTCTTTTTTTACTGTTTCGATTTTACAATCTATCACTACATCCAATAAGCTGCATCATCCCTTTCCCGCCGCGATCGGGTTTACGGAACAAGAAAGAGAAAATTAAAATACCTTAGTTTTCCAACAAGTCAAACCGCCAAATTATTTTCTTTCCCATTTTTTCGCTATTTCAGCGGCACTTTATTTTTTCACCATGAAGAACACAGCGCGGCATAGCCGCAACCAAAAAATACACCTTAACCACGAAAAGC
>CAIMFA010000140.1 GCA_903840185.1 uncultured Lentisphaeria bacterium
AATATTGATGAATTAACTGTTGAACTGGATCTGCTGTTCCGTCAGAAAGAACAGAACGAGGTCGAACGAATTGCGAAAATGGTACGTCTGTTCGCTGGGGATGTCTGTCTGAGTTATGCGCTGGCGACCTATTTCGGAGAAGAATTGGACTGGACAAAGTGCAATCATTGTTCCGTATGCCTCGGAGGCCAGGCGGTCATTAAAAGCAGTTTTTCACTCCCCCCCTTGGCAAAATTCAATTTTGCTGAACTAACCAGCCAGTTTACTGAAATGCTAACCGTACCTGCGACAGCGGGTATGATAAGTCATTTTTTATGCGGTATTACGGTGCCGGTGATTTCCAAAATTAAAGCCAAGGCACTGACTGGCTTTGGAACGTTTAAGGAATACCGGTACGCAGATGTCCGCTCCTGGGTGCAACAAGCGCTGAATGAAATGAGTGAACAAGCTGGCTGACAATTTATGGCGGACGGGGTGCGCTTGTCGCCGGAGCGCATTCCTTCTGACAGAACCCTGCCCGGCAGCAAATATCATAACGGGGCTGCTATGCTTTGGGCTGGCAGTCTCAAAAATGGGTATCTCAATTTAAATTTGGGAAAGTAAGGAAAGATAAAAAATGACGAATTCAGAAAATGCGGACAGGTTTGATTTTGAATCCATATTAAAAGCTGCGGATGAGCATATGGAAAAATTGATAGCTCAGGCCAAAATGCACAAGCCGCCTCCACCAAAAAAGCCACCCGTTCAGCCGGCAGGGCAAATAAACCCGCACCCAGGGAGTAAATTCATTAATTTAGATGGAGATTTTTTAAAACAAGAAAAGAAGAATAAATCTTTAAAATTTACCGATTGGGGCGAGCCCTATACATCGGTAAAACCGCCCCGTCCCAAACCGCCGCGCCCGCATATCCATCCGCAGCCACCGGCCCCGCCGCCAATCCGCTATTCGGCCGAAGGCGCAATTGAAATGGAATTGCAGCCCAGGGTGGTGAATGGTCTGCCGTATTATCTGCCGAGGCTAAAATAAATATGCCGGGGCTGCGTGCCATTCAATATTTTCATGCATAATCTTAAAGGGCATGGCTGAACAAAAAACCAGCAGGGCTATTATGAACAAGCCGCTATACGCAGAGCGCTGGCGGAATGGCTCCTTAAATATAGAAGCACCTGACTCGCTCAACCCTTACAGGCGGCACGGGCTCCTCCGGATGCGTTACAGCCCGCACTTGCCGATCAGCTTCTCTATCCCAGAGCAAAAGTTCAAAAACCCGGTTGGCAATTTTATTGATGACCTTTTCTCCGCGCTTCTTCCACAGATTCGACGACCGCAGCTCTTGGCCGGTGCACACCCTCAATGCCGATTCCGCGAATTGATCAATGAGCTTGGGATTTTCCAGCATCTTCTCCCTCGCCAGTCTCCTGCGAATCCGAGCTTCCGGCGTATTGAAGATATACATTGATGCCTGCTTTGGAAACATAAAATTTTCAGCTTTAATCGTAATTGACATTTGTGCGGCTGCACGTTCAAGTTTAACCGCCAGTTCCGGCAGCGCGCGCTTTCTGCAGCTGAGAATATCGTTCAGGTACTGCCTGGAGATACCCGCGAGCTTTGCAAGTTCCGCCTTCTGACCGTGTTTCCAAAATTTTTGAATGGCTAAAATAGACATATTTTACTCCTAATTTTTATATATATAATATACGGGTTGGAGGAGCGCTCTTCAACTGCTTTAGCCATGGCCGGAAAATCTGGATTAACGCAGTTGTATGCTGGCCAGCGTATTTTGAGCAAACGCTATTGGGCGTACGTTGCGCTTGGCGGGGATAATGGGCGCTAACAGGTTTCTATCCGGTAGGCCTATCGGACCTGGCGTGTGATTATCGCACCCATAGCCAGTATATCCAATTGCTAGCCGGGCATGACGCGGTTACACCCGGAGGAGCGGGGTAACTGGACGACCAGCTGTCTACGTGGTCTCGGGAGTTCCGGGAGGGCGGCATTAACGTCTCCGCGGTACGACTGGCATTTGTTCATCCCCGGGCAATATGGGGATTCAGTGTCGAGTGGCTGGATGACGCTTAAAGCGGGCGGCAGTAGCATCGAATGGCTGGCGTTTTGACCAAAAAGCGGTATAATTGACCCAATCCACATATCTGCCTCGTGCGAGGCCTGCTGCCCGGCCGGGAAGCATGCTATGCCGGTTTTACATTCAAACCCACTATTCGAAGTTTAAACGATTTTGAGTCAAGGATTGCATCGCTCTGTCCGGACAGCCCATAGGTCGCGTTAAGCGATGGCGGCACGAATACGGCTATTTATGTCTCGCCGGGACAAGGCTCGACAATCGGCTTCATCACATTACCTGCATTCCGGCTCATACGATGCCGGTAATTCAATGGCTGGCAGCGAACAATTTAAAAAATGATTTAAAAGAGGCTTTACATTTATCAAAGACTGGAGTTATATTATTCATTAAGTTCTGAGGTTTAGTGTCTTTCAAGCTCCGAACGCAATTTTCTCCTCTTCATAATTACTCCTATAAAAGACTTGGAAACCTAAACCTCAAACTTTCCTTCCTGGGTTTCATATCACCAGCAATGCCCCGGTCTGCCTTAGTTCTTCTTTCAGTTCCTTCCATTCTGGAAGATAGCGTTCCAGCAGCAGCCAGAACTCTTTGGCGTGGTCGTGGTAAGTGAGGTGGCAGAGTTCATGGCAGACCACATAATCCACCAGCCGGAGCGGGGCCATTACGATCCGCCAGTTGAAGTTTAACGTGCCGTCCTTAGTACAGCTGCCCCATAGGCTGCTCTGGCTCTTCACGGTCAGTCCGTAACTCTTTATATCCATAATCCCGGCATACCGCTTTACCCGCTCCGCCAGTTTCAGCCTGGCATGATGCATATACCACTCGGTCAGCAGCGTCCGGATAAGTTTGGCATCGCCGGCCTTGCCCTTATTGGGAATCGTCACCAGGAAATAGCCGTTCTTCAGTTCCACCATGTAACTGCCTTCAGCCACCTTCAGCCGGTAGTTGCGGCCCAGATAGGCAAAGGCTTCGCCGCTGACAAACTCCTTGGGCCGGACCGGATACTTCACCTGGTTGTTGATGGCGATCTTGTTCATGATCCAGCGGGTCTTACGCTTGATGATAGCGGCAATGCGCTCTTCCGGCAGGTCCAGCGGTACG
>CAIMFA010000141.1 GCA_903840185.1 uncultured Lentisphaeria bacterium
CCCTGACTCCTGGCTGTTCCCCCTGTTGGCTATTGGATATTCTCCCCCGGCTGTTCCATCCGGTTCCTGGCTGTACCCCTTGGATATTGGATATTCCGTGTTGGTTATTGGATATTCTCCCCCGGCTGTTATCCCTGTCTTTCGGGTTGCGGGCAAAGCCCGCCTTACGATTACGGATTATTTACAGATCTTGAGAAAAGACTTTACCGCCGCATCCCATGCATTTTTGGTTGGCTGGTCAGGAACGTATTCCTGGACTTCAAAGGATTTACGGACAATCTCTCTGCCTTCCGCCAGCGAATAGATATCGCCATCGGCAATCGCCTGCGCCATGATATTGCCGATAGCCGTGGCTTCCACCGGGCCGGCCACAACCGGTATTCCGAGGCAGTCGGCGGTAAGCTGCATCAGCAGCGTATCCTGCGTGCCGCCGCCGACGATATTAAGACATTCATACTTCACGCCGAGCATATCCTGAAGAATTTCCAGCTTGACCCGGAAATACAGCGCCAGCGAATCGTAAATGCAGCGCAGCACGGCTCCATCGTCAGGCAGTTCCCCCTGCCCGTGCGCCTTGCAGAACGCCGCCACCCTTGCCGGCATATCGCCGGGCGAAAGAAATGTATTGTCATTCGGATTGACGAAAAATTGCAGGCCTTTGGCGGCTTTCGCCATTTTGTTCATATCGGCGAAACCAAGATTGCGCCCCTGTTCGTTCCAGACGCGGCGGGTTTCCTGGAACAGCCAGGTACCCATGATATTGGTGAGGAAACGGATCTTTTTATTGAGTCCGCCTTCATTGGTGAACGGGGCTTCGCCCGCCTCTTCAGTCAGAATCGGCGCGTCTAATTCAGCACCGAGCAGCGCCCAGGTTCCGACGCTGATATATGCCCATTTCTTATTGAGCGGAGCCGGCACCGCGGCCACCGCCGAAGCGGTATCATGGCTGCCGACTTTAACCACCGGGATCGGGCCGCAGCCGATTTCATCTTCCACGGATTTTTTCAACGGCAGGGATTTTGAGCACGGCTGAACGATCTTCGGGAATATTGAACAGGGAATGCCGAGACGTTTAATCAGTTCAAAGTCCCAGTCGCGGCTGGACGGATTGAGCAGATTGCTGGTGGATGCGTCACTGTATTCGCAGCTGATGTCGCCGTTGAGCATATAGGTCAGAGCGTCCGGCATCAGCAGCATCACGCTGCCGTTAAAGTCTTCCGGATGGGCTTCCTTATGCGCATAAAGCTGATAAATGGTGTTCAACTGCATGAACTGAATCCCGGTGCGGGCATATATTTCTTTTTGCGGAATAATCTTATAGATCTTTTCCGGAACGGCGTCGGTTCTGGAATCGCGGTAGTGGTAGGGCATTCTGACCGGAGCGCCGTTTTTAAACAGCACATAGTCAACGCCCCAGGTATCAATGGCGATGCTGGAGATTTTTTCGCCGCTGGCAACCGCTTTTTTTATGCCGGTTTTGATCTCCTTGCAAAGTTTGTCGAATTCCCAGTATAACGCGCCGTCTTTTTCGACCGGCCCGTTGCCGAACCGGTGAATTTCAGTAAGATGGAGTTTACCGTCCTTGATTTTTCCG
>CAIMFA010000142.1 GCA_903840185.1 uncultured Lentisphaeria bacterium
CCTGCTTTCCGGCCTTCGGACTGGAATTGCATTGCGCGGACTGGGGCCTAAGACAGCTTACCTGTTTACAGCCGTATGTGGAACAACCCAGATTAGTCTTCCAGCATTCCGGATGATATTTTATCCCGCAGGCTGAACATGAAAGAGACGCATCTCCTGGTAAAATCGCGGTATTGCATACCGGGCAGATAACCTGCTCTGAAGCATGAATCCCCCCGTTATTTTTTATGCCATCCACTTCCTTTAAGTCTTCCATGGAAATTATTATCTTTTCACTCATTTTGATACTTTTTCTTTCAGAAGTTTAATGGTTCTATCATTTAGCTTTCTTTCATCCTGAATGGATGAATCAATTCTAATGATTGTTTTGCTTACAAGTACAGTGGATGGCGCGGGAATGGATTTACATTCCTCATTTTTACAGATGCATTTCATATAAACCCACCCAATTACGGCAATTAAAAAAATACAAAACAAAGCAATTGATGTATTTTCAATTAAGCATTCATTCTTCCAGATGGGGAGCTTGACGGATATATTATTTACCTGCTTCTTATCATCTGACAACGGTAGTGTCATGATGGTAGTGTTTTCGTTTTCCGGTTCATCTTCTATTACTTCCGCAGTGTCCAGCTTCATCTTGCTATCCTGCCAGATAAAAAAACCGGCCTGTTCGGCGCGGGGGTCATAGACATACGCAGTCTGCCAGGGGAAATTAAAGAAGTTCTCATTAATGAACATATCCATACCGGATAGGAAGATACCGAAACCGGGATGAGTATGATACCAGCCGACAATCTTGCTGTCCGGATATTTGCCCGAAAGCTCCTCGTGTATGTAATCCCAGGTCTTGCTGGTAAAGGTTACGCTTGCCACCCTGTAATCGGAATATTTACCCTCAATACAAGCATCAATATATAAAAATGGAGATGAGTCCCAAAACAGTTTCCCGACCAGAACTCCACAAACTTCGGCATTCATGCTGCTGCGCCCGTGAATTTTCATCCTATTCAGAACGGAACGCTTGATGACTACCTGGAAGGACTGCCTGCTCCGTATACGGTCTAAGGGAAATTGATCGGAAATGCAATCTTCTTTTTTGATGCTTGATATGTCTATGCTCAATTGCTTTTCTCCATATTATATATAAGGCATTATTTATAAAGCGGCCCCAGGACATCCGACGCATCACCGCTAAATTCAAAGCCAACAAGCCGTTCCTGATTACGCGCCCAGATAATATCAAAAGGCGGAACTCCGATTTCAGCAAATGTCCGGTTCACAAAACTTTCATCGCCGTTGATCTTATAAAACGTTTTCACTTCCCGGTCAGTTCCGCAGTCGGGGCATGTTGCTGCCGACTTATGAACTTTGCCTAATGAAACAAACTGTTCCTCTGTTTTCTTGCAGACATGACATGATAGAGACTCCAGCAGGTCACGCCCGATCTCAAGCACGGTTTCAGGTCCGAGATATTCTCTGGCTGTTTTCAGCAAGTCTGCAATCTCAGTTCTGTCACTACGGTTCTTAAGCGAAATAATCTTTTCCGGTATGTCGTGAGTATAACAGTCTTCTTTGCGCTGATATTCGACCAGATAAGAATCATTGGTAATACCGTTAAAAATAAAGCCCTTTCCGGCAATGGTCTCCAAGCCATGAATCATTTTAATCGCTTCCTGGCATTGAACTCCGGCTATAATCGAGCTGATGGTGGGGGTTGTAGGTGTCTTGCCAAGCTGCATTTCATCACGGGTCAGCAAATTACAGGAACGGCGTTTGTTCAGGAGCTGCCAGTCCATTTCAGACATCGTGCATTCATAGCAGGGGCCGTCCGGAACAAACACTCTGGCACAACCGTTTATCTGTTCTATTGCCCCGTCTATCCAGGGGCGGGTTACTTTCCAGCAATTGCGGTTAATCGACAGCCTGGCTTCACGATTATCCAAGCCGCCAAGCACAACGTCAGCCCAGCGATAAACTCCGGTGCCGAGATCATAGACTACATTCCCGTCAAAATATTGAACGTTCATATCAGGATAAATATCTCTAGCGCTTGCCGCTGCCGTTTGGGCTTTTGAACTGCCGTTGTTTTCAGCCCGGTATAGTATGGAACGTGAAAGATTGGAGTTTTCAATTTTATCCATATCCGCGATTAGGAGATTGCCGACACCCAGCAACGCCAGATTCTTAATGATCTCGTTGCCCAATGCACCGGCTCCGACCACCAGTACCCTGGCATTCTTTATTTTGTCCTGATCCCACCAACCAATGAGGCTGAAACGCTGAAAGCGGTCTTCTTCCATTTCAGTATCAGCAATAGATATTTTTATAGTCTCCATGCACTATCACCTTCTTTAAAATCAGCCTGCTGTAATTTCAGGTTGAAGACGGATTATATCGCCTTCCTTTGCGCCAACGTCAGCCAGGCATTGCGTATCCTGAAGCTGTTTGCCGCTTGCTTTGTGGTGAAACTTATAAACTAACGGCTGGCCGTCAGGCCCGTTCTTGGGCAAGTTCATTTTATCCAGCAATACTGCAATAATCCGGTTTGCCG
Source organism: uncultured Lentisphaeria bacterium (assembly GCA_903840185.1). GTDB lineage: Bacteria > Verrucomicrobiota > Lentisphaeria > Victivallales > Victivallaceae > CAIPAT01. Next base: position 2,555 of record CAIMFA010000142.1, read on the forward strand.
GGGCATTATCCGGAAGCTGCACTTCTTCTCGTTTGTTGCCCGTCGCATCCAAAACTGTTACTGTGATGTCGGCCATTTTTCACTCCATTGGTTTTAGTTTTTTCTGACCTTAATTCATTAACTCGATTACTTCTTTTTCGGATATAAAATTCCCTTACTTAAAAAAATCATCCGGGTACAGACTATTTCCGCTTGCAGCTATAATTATTGCTATAATTACTCCAATAACAAAAAAAACAGATAAAATAGGACTAGGAATTTCAAAGCCTATGATATTTTTGGTAGCTGTATGAATCATTCCTATTAATACCCCGCAAGCGATTAAAGTTATAAAAAAGCGTCCTATAAACGTAAACGATGACTTTTTCATCGGTTTTTTCGGTTTTGCCGGTTCTGCCGGTTGTGTTTTTATAGGCTTACCGGAATCTGATATAATTTTTCCATTGCGCGGCTTTAAACTCCCGACCATTGGGCAGCCATAAGTTGAACACCCCAGATTAGTCTTCCAGCACTCAGGATGGTATTTTATTCCGCAGGCGGAACAGGCAACAAACGCACTGCCCGCCATGATAGCGGCATTGCATACTGGGCAGATACTATTTTCTGCTTTAGCAGACTTCGCTTGAACAGGTTCGGTGTGTGTGTCATGGCTGGATGTCGTTTGCTGAGAAAGATTAAATCCGCAAGACTTGCAAAATTTATAAGAACCCTCTATACCAGTTCCGCATTTCTGACAGTACATAATAATACCTCAATTATATTTTTTCATATCGCAAAAGTTTACTTTAGCTTTTCAAGTGCCGCCTAGGCTGGCGCCA
>CAIMFA010000143.1 GCA_903840185.1 uncultured Lentisphaeria bacterium
AGTATCTCCCGCATGTTTGATTCCGCATACTGGAAGATGAAATAGCTGTACAACGCCCCGGCACAAGTACCGGCGATGCGGAACGCTCCCAGAAAACGGGCAAGGAACTGTGGGGGGACAACATCGTTGAAGAGATACCAGAAAACCGTGTTGACAAACATATTGAAAAACTGGAATACCGTTATAAAGACGCAAATAACGCCAATGGCAATCGTTGCGGGAGCAAACTGCTGAAGAAACGGCGAGTTCCGCTGAAGTACCACCGAGATGTCCTCGCTGAAACCCAGCAGGCACAGACTGATACTCAGAAACGGCAGCGTCCAGATGATGAACGGCAGCCGTCTTCCCCAGCGGCTCCGGTATCTGTCGCTCTTGAAACTCAGATACGGCGTGATGCCGATGTTCAGGATGCCCGGAACAGTGGTCATTATCATCCCCAGCAGCCAGTTCGGACATCCCAGCGCCTTCAATTTCAACGGCATAATGCTCGGTACTACTGCCTCCATCAGCGTAAAACAAAAATCCCCCCACAGCAGCCAGGCGAAAAGCGCAAAGAGCCCGAACTTCGTATAGGTCAAGGTGCCACAGTGGTAGGTTTTGGATTTCAGTTCCAAAACTTCATGCTGATTTTCAGTTATATTCATGGATGGAATATCCTAAAAAAGCAGTCGAGTCAGTGTGCCGTGGATGTGCTGTAATTTTGAGCGCCGCTGCGGGCGGCATCGCCGCATTAATAATCGCCACAGTGTGGCCTGCAAGTTCAAAATCACAGTACAGACATGATACAATGGCCGCCCCGGATGGTTGAATACTGGATTTCCGGTAATTCATCATTATTAACTTTTTGTTAAATTACTTTTTGCCATAAGGCTTTTATTTTAAACAACATAAAACTAAAGTCAAAGTTCAACTGCTTTTTTTAGGATTATGATTACCAGTTAAAATGATTCACGCCTTCGCGAAGCGCGGACGGGATATCGTTGTAGATTTCAAACATCCGGCGAAAAAACGGCAATCTGTTCGCAGAAAATTTATTCATCGGATATGCCTCCAGGGCATCGGCGAAAAGCCTGCCGTCCTGCTGCGCTATCGCATCGGCCAGCAGGGTCTGATGTTCCGAGAGCGAGGCTATCAATCCTTTGAACGGTGACGGGATATATTGATTTTCCACCGGAACTATGCTTTTGCCGTGCAAGTCCATGGTATATTCAAGAGCAGCCAGATAGGGAAAATCACGAACTGCGCCATGATTCGGATGACTGGCCGTAATCCGCATGGTTTCCAGCCCGGCTACAGCGCGAATGATCGGAACGGATATTTCACTGAAATCAACGCCAAACAATATATTATTATTAATGGGGGGGTGCCAGTCAGGTTCCTGCTGACTGGATGCAACCTTAGCGAATTCAAGGAATTTCTCGTCAACTTTTTGCATACTGTCGGCAGCGGCAGTCTCCGGATTAAAATGCTGTATCCGCTGACGGAGCTGCTGTTGCTGTTTTTCCAGCGCCCACGACCACAGGATATGCGCCATGCCGTCAAATTCCGAGGAGAAAATCATGGAACCAAAACGACGGTATACATCGACCAGCTTGCGCAAACCTTCCTGAATTTGCGCCGCACTGTCCGCATGTGACGTGATCGGCATCGGTTTCCAGGCATCGTTAAGCTGTTCACACAGTATCTCGTTCATATCCCGCCCCTGATATTCGCCCCTGAGAATAAAGGACAGGTGATTGACTCCGGCGGCGACAATATTCCATTCGCTTTCGTAGCGGTCGCGCCCGCATATTCTGGGCAAATCCCAGCGGCAATTGCCGAAGCCGGCGCAAATCCCCAGGGCTTTGATTTTCGTGTAATTGGTCACCGCCGCGCTGAATACCGCCACCGGATTCGCAAAAATCAGCATCATGGCTTCAGGACAGTATTTTTCCATTTTCCGGGCAAAATTCATCACCATGCCGCCTCCTCTGGCGGCCAGGAACGCGCCGTTGATCGAAAGCTGGTCAGAATGCAGATAGCCGTAATCACATGAAGCCTGCAATGCCAGCGTATCAGAAGGTTCCCGCTCTATGGCGGTAGTCAGATAAAACAGATCGGTACCATCTAGCGCTTTATCAAGATCGCTAGTCCAGATTACTTTACAGTTGACGTTTTTATATTCCGGACAACGGCAAATCAGTCGGCCCACTGCTTCCGCCCGTTCAAGTTTCAAGTCAACCAGGCGAATACTGCCGCCGTCAAATACTTCAGGGGTTTGAAACAACGCACGGACAATCGGCAGTATCCGCAGCGATCCGCCGCCGACAAATGTAATGTTCATTGATAAATTTCCTTAATGTTATATTCCCGGGTCATTTGTTCCCGGAAGAGGTTTGTCGTTCAGAAATGCCTTCAGGTATGGTTCCATGGCATCGGCCCACATTTCATAACCTTTGGGAGAAAGGTGCAGCAGGTCTCTCATCACGTCTTTTGTTATCGCCCCGTCCTTTTCCAGAAATACATTGCCGATATCAGCAAAATAGACATGTTTAAAATCCGCCAGATTTTTGATTCTTTCATTGGTCATCCTGATTTTTGCCCGGATGGTGTCAGTAGCCTGTTCGTGACACGGAAATATTCCCAGAATGAGCATTTTTGAATCAGGCAGCACCTTTCCCAGATACCCGGTTACGGCTTTGATTCCGGCAACTGTGTCTTCCGGCGTGTCGCCTTGAAGCAAATTGTTGATGCCGATCAAAAGAACAATGTGCTTCGGTGTGTAACCGTCCAAAGATTTACCTTCGGTCATACGCCACAGCACGGTCTGGGTTTTGTCTCCGGTTATTCCGAAATTGGTGGCTATAGCCTTGTACCTTTTGTTCCAGGTGTTCAATCCGCCCGGATACTGGTGGTCAGCCGGATATGTCCACAGATCGGTGATGGAATCGCCAATGAAAAGCAGATCATGCCGGGGTTGTTTCAATTTGTCTTGAAAATATGGTTTCCACCAGTAGTCTTGTTCTCCTCTTGTTTCAGGAGTACAGGTCTTCAATTCGCTTTTGGGCAGGCCGTAGCTTTCCCATTTCCAGTCTGTCTCCTTTGCGGACAACGATGCCAATGATGCGCTTAAGAACATCGCCAGTATCCCTTTTGCATAAAGTTCATTACTCATCTAAAGTTTTCCTGTTTTTTCGAGTGTCTGCCAATCAGCAATATTCTGTTTTATGGATGTTCATTGCAAAGGGTCACTTTTATGAACTCGCGTTTGTCGGCGGATTCGCGCGCACAAAGACAGCTTAATGTGCCGTATATTCCGTTACCGGCAATTAAATCGGTACGGGCTCGCGCCCCCGTCTTCATAGTTTTCAGAAAATCATATACCAGCTCTTTATCGCCGCCGTAATGGCTTAGCGGACCCGACGGAACGACTATTTCTTCGGTATGGTTACGGAAATTGGACATAACTTTTATCCTGCCAGAAAAATCCATTTCAATCGTGCCGCGATAACCATAGATACGAGCGCCGCGCCGATGCGCTGCGTTTGTGGCGAAAAAGTTTTGATGGTAACTGAGATGGGCTCCGTTTTCCAGTTCAATAATACATTCCCCGATGTCGTCAATTTTTATATTTTTGGAGAAACGACACATTTGATGTTCGTTTTTTGCGACTGCGTCAGTGACTGAACTATATGCGTTGCGCTCATGAAAGTAATTATAAGGACTTTCATGACATTGTTTCTGCTCCTTGCACTGATC
>CAIMFA010000144.1 GCA_903840185.1 uncultured Lentisphaeria bacterium
AAACCAGAAATAGGAAAAATGAAAACAACGGCAAAAGCATTAAAACGAAAATTCAGAAGCTGGAATTCAGGTGGACATAGCATTTCCATTCTGATTCCTGATTTTATGCTTTCCATTCTGACTCCTGACTCCTGTCTCCTGACTTCCTGCATTAAAAAGGATTTATAATCATGGCCGGTAATAATAAAAATAGCAAATGTCCGCTTCCGGAAGTCATCAGCGCGTTCTTCGACGGAACGCTGGATGCCAGCTCGCCGGAGTCGCGCCATATTAAATCCTGTCAGGAATGCAATAAGGTCCTCAACTCCTATGCGGCAATCGCCCGGGCGCTGAAATCCATGCGGCAGGATAAAGACACCGCCGCGCTGGTGCACTCCATTACCGCCGGGGTTCACCGCAAACTTCAGGAACCACCGCACAGCAGCATCCCGTTTCCTAAACTCCTGCTGCGTATCGCCGCAACGGTGTTAATTGCCGGCGGCGCGTTGTATTTTGCGGCAAGCAGCATGCTAACGGAAACCGCTAAAACCGTTGCTCCGGCTTCACAGCCCACCCTTGCCGCGACGGCAAATCCTAACAAGGACAAGCAGGAGTCATACCCGTACTACACCGGTTCGGACAGCGGAGTATTCAGCGGCGCAACCGCCGAAAATGCCGTGCCGCTGCAGAATCTGGTCAACGTTGATTACGGCAGTTCTTTCAATCCGGTATTTAAAATGGACAGCGCAGCAGACGCCAAATCCGGCAAACCGGTGTCAATCGGCAACAGCGTCCATCAAGTATGGGTAGTTCCGGACTTGAAAGACTCGGCGGCAACATTCAAGCAGATGCTTGAGCGCTGCAGCGTGCCGCCCAAAGATATCAGCGCCGCCGTCAGCGGCAATTCCGTCAAAGTCCAGACCGTAATGACCAAAGGTCAGCTGGTTAATCTGGTCAAAGCCTGCAAAGGCGCCGGATTTGAGTTAATCACCCCGCAGGCCCCGCAGCCCGAACAGAACACCTTCCTTGGCCGCGCCACCGACCCCGTATTCTTCTCAGTGGAACTCCTCCAGAACGAACAGCCCCGGTAGCCGTAAAATTGATTTTCCCGTCATTGTTTTAACGCATTTCATTTGAACTGTTCAAGAAATGCAATTAAATTATAGTTTATATATTTTTATAAATAATCAAAAACGAGGCAGATATGTCAGGACATAGTAAGTGGGCGAACATCAAGCATAAGAAGGCTGCGACCGATAAGAAAAAGGGCAAGATTTTCTCCCGGATCGGGAAGGAAATTATGGTTGCCGCCAAACTCGGGGGCGGTGACGCCAACGCCAATCCCCGGCTCCGTGCCGCGCTGCTGGCAGCCAAAGCCTCCAACATGCCGAACGTCAATATTGACCGCGCCATCAAAAAAGGCTGCGGCGAACTCGGCGACGTCAATTACGAAGAACTGGTATATGAAGGCTACGGCCCGGGCGGCGTTGCGTTCAAAGTTGAATGCCTGACCGACAACCGGAACCGTTCCGCCAGCGAAGTCCGGATGGTTTTCGACCGCTGCAACGGCAATATGGCCGGAAGCGGCGCGGTAAGCTGGATGTTCCACCGCAAAGCTCATTTTGTCATCACCGGACCCGATGCCGATGAAAACAAACTGATGGATATTGTGCTCGACGCCGGTGCCGAAGACATTGAAGTGGATGAAGACGTCGCCGAAATCTGGGGCCCGACCGACTGTTTTGAAGCCGTTACAAAAGCCCTCGCTGACGCCGGGATTAAAACCGAAGAAGCCGAGCTCATGCAGAAACCGGAAAATGTCGTTGAGATCAAGGACATCAATGTTGCGCGTCAGGTGCTCCGGATGATTGACAAGCTGGAAGATCTGGACGACGTCCAGAACGTCACATATAACAGCGAAATTGACCCGGAAATCCTCGAACAGCTCGACGCCGAAGGCAATTAAGCCGGACGCTCCCTGTCAGGAAGGCGCAATGAAAGATCACAAAGTATCTGTCAATAAGCATTGCCCGTGTACGCAAACTGAATGTCCGATTCTTGGAAATTGTGTACTGTGCGTTCAGAATCATCTGTCGCACCAGCGTCACATACCTGAGTGCATTCAGGATATTCTCCGTCCGGCAGTGCAGGAACTTGCCCGTCAGATGGAGTTAAAAACTGCAGAGGGGCGGCCTGAACCCGGCTTCTGGAAGACGTTCGACAAAGAAAAACATCTAACGACATCCCTTGAACGGCACGAAGGAACAAAGGAAAAATGACGTTTCAATTGCGGATTACAGGATGATAATTCTCGGCATAGACCCAGCAATCAGATGCACCGGCTACGGCGTGATTGACATGACTTCCGCCGACAAAGCGTCCGTCATTGATTGCGGTGTTATCCGGAACAGCCCGAAACTGACCCATTGCGAATGCCTGCTCCGCCTGGCGGGCGGCATTCGCGAACTGGTCTCCACTTTTAAACCCCAGGTCGCCTCCATCGAACAGCCGTTCTACGGCAAAAATGTCAATACCCTGATTATCCTGGGGATGGCCCGCGGGGCAATCCTGACCGTGCTCGCCGAAAACGGCATCCCGGTCTACGCCTACTCACCCAAAAACGCCAAACGCGCCGCTGTCGGCAATGGCTCGGCGTCAAAAGAACAGGTCGCCGCCATGATGGCGGCGTCATTCCGTCTGAATGTCGCCGATATCCCGCTGGACTCGACTGACGCCCTGTCGCTGGCGCTGTGCCACGGCCAGGTCGCGATACGTCCCGAACTCTCCATGCTGCTGCCGAAACCGCTGTAATTTCAAAAACCATTACATGTTTCTGAAAGGAATGCCTGCTTTGCTGACAGGAAGGCGCTTCGCGCGGAAAAAACAAGATTCCTGAATTTCCTGCAAACGCTGCTCCATATACTCTGCACGGTTGAAAATTCAACTATAGATTGCGAAGATTTTGAGAATTGGTTCGTATTCTGAGAGGCTGCCGATGCCGGGGTATCGAAGGCCTCGAAGAGTGCGAATCCAAACTCAAAAGATCGCAATCCCGCAGTCGCGGGATGAATGTCTTGCGGTTG
>CAIMFA010000145.1 GCA_903840185.1 uncultured Lentisphaeria bacterium
AGCAATACTGCTTCGCCTCAATCACCTTGATTTGCATTATCCCCTCTGGATTTAATCTCTTGACGCGGAGAATGATATGAAACGAAAATTATTAATTGCCGGCAGCGCCATATTGGCGGCGCTTTTACTTTACGCAGGCATCTACTGGGTCAAATGCCAGAAAGAACGTGTCCGTATAGATCAATGTCTCTCGACTTTACGTTCCACGGGGTGGACAATTAAAATGTACCGGGATGATTATAATGGAGAGCTTCCGCCGAACTTATCATTGATGAAGGATCTCATCAGTGAAAAGGCATTCATTTGTCCCTGGGACCACAAAACTCCCGGAAAATGGTCGAACATCACAGAATGGATGGATTATGTTTACCTGCCTTGGCCTAGCGTGAAAGGCAAGTACGCCAATTACCCGCTCATGTATGACCGGCATATGGCCAATCATAATGGCAAAGGTATCTGCATTCTGCTTGTGGATGGTGCAGTGAGGCCGGCGGCTCCGCCCCATCCGGAAACATATCACGGACAATTCTTTTGGGACGAAGGCGCTCAGTGGCTTCAGAAATTTGCCAGAGAGCATCCTGAGTGTAATATTCCGCTGCCGGAAAATCTAAACAAATAAACATAGGAGAACAATTATGAATGGTCTTTTCGAAAGGAATTCAAGTATCCGGAGCATTCTACAGGGCAGGATGCTAACTATAATTTTCGCGGCTTCGTTGTATTTAACCACCATCCATGCCCATAGCGCTGATGCCGCCAATAAACCGGATAAGGTGCTGGATGCCAAACAATTGGATGCCTTGTTGCAACAGCGCCTGAATGGTGCGCTGGGCGATTCATTCCGCGATTTTTCCAATATGTTTATCGTGCGAAGCAATATTGATCTCGGCCGCACGGTAGGTTTGATCGGGCTCTCCAGTGAGGTGGCAGATGCCGAACTCCAACCAGTATTCCCGAAGTTTTACTCGCCCACCCTGCGTGAACTGCTTGATACCATTGCCTTGCAGACCGCTTCAGAGTGGAAATACGACCCATCCGGCAAGCACGTCAAAAATGACACGAAAACCGACGCGGAAAGCAGGATTACCATTTTTGAGTTTGCTCCGGTAAAACGCGCCAAACCATATCAAATTACCCTGGCAAAAGGCTGGATGTGCCTTGACCGGGGGCATTGGGTTTTGTACAGTCCGCCCGCTTTCCCGATTGGAATGGATATCTACCAGTTGGGCACATATTCATTTGATTCACAGCAGCCGGGAAACTTGGAAAAAGTTCGGGACGAAGTAGCGCTCCAATGGGCAGGACGGGTGCGCAAGGGAACAAAGTTGACAGACATGACACATACTAAAGTCGGCGCTTATGATGCGCTCTTTTTTGAGTCAATGGTACCATCGGCGGACGGAAAGAAAGTGTGCTGGCGGCAATGGGTCTTCACCGCAGACAACACCTGCTATTTCGTGGTAAGCACCATTTTTCCTGAATTTGAAAAACGCATATATCCCGATGTCGTCACCATGCTTAAATCTTTTCAAATTAAAAAAAAGTGATAAAAATTAATCAACCGGAAACAACTGCACGTGAATGGATTTGGCTTGAAAGAATAACGAAAGCTATTCTGTGCGCAGCCTTGCTGTTTAATTTCGGATATGTACTCAGCCATACAAGACTGGATGCGCCCAATATCCTTAACAGAATAGCC
>CAIMFA010000146.1 GCA_903840185.1 uncultured Lentisphaeria bacterium
TAACCAGTCTTGCTGAACATATTCAAAGAACAGAACCTGAGATAAAAGGATTCAGTGATAAGAATCTTTGGCGAATGAAGCTGTTTTATGAAATATATCAGGAAAATGAAAAACTCGCCACAATGTGTCGAGAATTGAGCTGGAGTCATAATCGGGTTATTTTTGCCAGATGTAAGACAGGCTATTGCGGACGCTGATATAATCACGACAATGCCTAATGGCCGAAGGTAAACTATGGAACGTGCAATTGAACATTTCGCGGGGTATTTGACGCTGGAACGCGGTTTGAGCGGTAATTCTGTCAGCGCATATTCTTCCGACCTGCGGGATTTTGCCGCATGGCTGGATAAACACGGCCGCCAGGATTACGGCGCAGTCAACCGCGATGACATTCTGAGCTATCTCGGCGACCTTAAAGACAACGGGATGGAGCCGGCGACGCTGGCCCGCAGGCTGGTCTCGATCAAGATGCTTTTCCGCTATCTTTTTCAGGAGCGGCTGATTGCCAAAGACATTACCGATGTGATGGATTCGCCGAAACTCTGGAAACTGCTGCCGGATTTCCTTTCCCCGAAAGAAGTTGACGCGCTGCTGACGGTTTATCCCGCCACCGGCAAAGACCCGCTGATTTTCCGTAACCGGACGATTCTGGAAGTGCTCTATGCCTGCGGTCTGCGCGTGTCCGAAGCGGCCGGACTCCAGGTCGGCAATGTCCGTTTTGATGAAGAGATTCTGCTGGTGAAAGGGAAGGGGAGTAAGGAACGGATTGTGCCGATGGGCAGGCCGGCGCAGAAACTGCTCCGCCGCTTTCTGGATGAATTGCGTCCGCAATTGCTTAAGGACGAGCGTCAGACGGCAGTTTTTCTGTCTAAAAATGGAAAACCGCTTGACCGCGAATGGATTTGGAATATTGTAAAGGAAGCGGCTAAACTGGCCGGGATTAATAAAAATATCTACCCTCATACGTTGCGGCATTCGTTTGCCAGTCATCTGCTGGAAAACGGCGCCGATTTGAGAGTGATTCAGGAAATGCTGGGACATGCGGACATCAGTACGACCCAGATTTACACGCATGTTGACCAGAAGCGCCTGATACAAGTGCATAAAAAGTTTCATCCTCGTGGATAAATGTTTACGTTGTAAGCTTAAAAGGAGTTTGTAAATCATGTCTGACGAAGAAAAACACCACAGTCATCACCATGACCATCATCATCATGAAGAGAATAATGTGTGGATTTCCAGAAACCAGCTGCTGATTTCCATGCTCATTGCTATTGTCCTTGTATTTGTAGTTGTATTTATTCATAAGAAGATATCTTTGCACAAACAGCCGCCGGCCAGGTCATCAGAGGCCGCCATGCAGATAACCAGTGTTGAACGGATGTATCCGGTCATGGGAACCATGGCGACGGTAAAGATTTACGGCCCGGAGGATGTTACTGACAAAGCCGCTGACAAGGTTCAGGACGTATTTCAGGATGTTCAGGACATCTGCAATATTTTTGATCCCAAAAGCGAAATCGCGCGGCTTAACGCCACAGCCGCCGACAAGCCGTTCCGGTGCTCCCAGATGCTGTGGGATCTGCTGCAGATCGCCCGGCGGGCTTATGAAGTGTCGGACCATTCATTTGATATAACCGTCAAGCCGCTGATGGATGTATGGGGGCTTTACCGCAGCCGCGAGATGATGCCTTCCGAACAGGAGATCAGGAACGCGATGACGCTGGTGGGGCTGGACAAGGTAATTTTCAATGACAAGGCGCACACAGTGAAATTTATGGTGAAAGGCATGGCGTTCGATCTCGGCGGCATTGCCAAAGGGTTTGCCGTGGACGAGGCGTCTGACGCCATCAAAAACATGGGAATCAGTACCGGCACGATCAACCTTGGCGGAAATATCTACTGCATGCCGTCAGCTCCGCCAACGAAAAGCGCTTACACCATCGCGGTTCGCAATCCGATGAAGAAGAATGAGGTCTGCGGCACGGTTGATGTAAAAGATCAGGCGCTGTCAACCAGCGGCAATTATGAACGCTATGTTATCATTGGCGATAAGCAGTATACTCATATTATTGATGCGAAAAAAGGTATTCCGGTTGTAGACATGCTGGCGGTGACGGTGGTTACGCCGAAAGCGGTTGACGCCGACTATCTCTCCACTTCGATTTTCATCAACGGTCCGGAGTTCGCCGAAAAAATACGGAAGGACTATTCCAGGACGTCATTTCTGATAATTCGCAGAAACCCGGAAACCTCCACGCCGGAAGTCACAAAAATCGGCGGCATCTGGAATAATATAAAAACCAAGGACCTGACAGCCAAGTAACTTAAGGCAATCAGCGCGGAGCCAGTAGACAGTAGACAGAAGACAGTATACAAGGATAAAACTGAATGTCCAATATCCAAGTAGAACAGCCAGGAGACCGGAGACAGAAATTCAACTACAGGGACTTGTCTGCCTGAGGCGTGGCGTATGTTCTTGGTTCAGGTTTTATTATGTCTCTGTTTTTAGCCTTTCCTTCATCAGTTGGGTATTCCTTGTTGGATATTGGATAATGAATAAGGTTTTAGGTCTTAGGTTTTCATTCCGGCTGTTTTAAGCTGGATATTTGATATTCTCCCGCTTCGCGGGATCCCGCAGGGCGGGACGGGATATTGGATATTGAATAAGGTTTTAGGTTTTAGGTTTCAGTTTTCATTCTGACTCCTGACTCCTCACTTCTCTCTATTACTCTTTAATTTTCCGGTTAAATTGGTATTTCGACTTGAAAAAAACAGCTTTTACGGCATCTTAAGGGGTGTTGTTTTTGCATGACGGGATGTAGCGCAGCCTGGTTTAGCGCGTTTGACTGGGGGTCAA
>CAIMFA010000147.1 GCA_903840185.1 uncultured Lentisphaeria bacterium
ATAACAGAAAATGTTGTCTTCGTATAAGTATAGAAACCCGAAAAAGGAGCGAATCAAAATGAAAAAAATGTCAACTTTTACACTCATTGAATTGCTGGTTGTGATCGCAATCATCGCAATTCTCGCCTCAATGCTGCTGCCGGCGCTGAATAAAGCCAGGGAAACTGCCAAGGCTGCTTCCTGCGTTAATCAGTTGAAGCAAATCGGAACCGCGTTGAATTTATATGCAAATGATAGCGGCGACTACATGCCGCCTTATAATGGCAGTACTGGTAACGGATGGGCTGCGATGCTGGATAAACCCTATCTTTCCGAACCGGCGCCTAAGTGGAACGGCGTGGGAATGGTTCGCACTCCCAAATCATCATTCTGGTGCCGTTCCACTCGTATCCCTGCCGGCATACCTGCTGCCGGCGCTACTAATTCCAATATTTGTTTCTCCTACGGGGCCTTTCAGGCAGCGGATGCGGCAACATATACTATATGCCCTCCATGGCTGGCAGCACCTAATACTCCTGTTCTTACAAAAGACTGCACCAAAACCAATAAATGGAAAAAAGCTTCATCATTAACCTTGCTTTATGACGGATTGATCAGCCCTGCCACGCTGGGCCCCATCCTGGGCGGTCCTGACTCCATGGTGACTGCCGGTAATTATGTATCAAAAATTGATCCCAGGCATAACAAGAGCGCAAATGTTCTTTTCGCTGACTTTCATGTCAATGGCCTGAAATGGACACAGCTTGTAACAAATAACAGCGGCCGTTTTCCTTCGGATACAAATGCTTACCTGTTTTCATGGACTGCGCTGCCGTATTGATGCTGTATCATAGTACCATGGAACTTAAAATAATAGAGAGAGCGATTATGAAAAGAATTCTAATGGCGGCGGTTATGCTTGCCGGGCTATCCCTGTCTGCCGCATCCTATCAGGCGAAAATCATGATCAACGGCATCAGTGACGGGGTAAAAATGACCAAAGGCGCCTGTTCCGCAGGCGGTTCGGTCAGTAACGCCACCTGGCTTAAAGACGGCAATAATGAGAAAATCATTATTGCATCGTTTCCCGCTGAACGGGAATGGAAAAAAGGCGAATTCAGCTTTACCCCGGAAAAAGACGGCAAAATTTACTTGCAATTATTATCCTGGGCCGCGGATGACAAAGGCAAAGTGATGAACGGGTGGGTGCTGATTGACGACATAACGCTCGCCGGCATCGCGTTTGAAAACGGCAATTTTGACAATGAAGACAGCTCAAGCTGGCGGCTGAAAGTAATGCCGGACTTCAAAGCTGAAATAGTCGAAGGCGCCGGGCGCGACTCAAGCAATGCGGTAAAAATATCTTACGGATGCCCTGCGGATTACGCCAAGCCGATCATGGCCAGGGCCGGACAGGCAATCAATGTTTCTTACTGGTACAAAATAGCGCCGTAACGCTATTTGCAACTGAACAAGCTGTCAATTATAATATATAGTTGAGCTCCCGCCAGAATATAAAGCATCTTAATATTAATAGAAGGATAAAAACCTTGTTAAAGCATCTTGTAATAACTGCTGCCGTCTTCTGCGGCGCATTTCACATATATGCGGAAAACGGTGACATGAAAAGCAATGAACCGCTCATTTCCGGTACAGCGTTTCCCGTTGAGCTGCAGAAAGGAATATATCATATTGCTGAAAATTTTCCGGGCATTTTAATTTTTAAATTTAAAGCTGATCCGGCGAAATTGAAAAATCCCAGAATTGTTCTGGATATGCCTGACGGCTATTCCTGTCTTGGCGCATATCCGAGTTTTCCAAATTTTACTTCAACCTGGACATGGCAGGCGGAAACAATGACAACGGAAGCAGTTAAGAGAGAACAAAAGCCGTACACTCGTTACGTTATCTTTCTGAATAAGCATCTGGTCGGAGAGTTGAAGCCAAATACCGCATCCAACAGCAACTTTGAAAGAGTTTTCATTAAAACATCCTCAAAGTCAGCAGCCGACGGCAGGAAGGACGCATTCTGGAAACTGGCGGGGGATGACTGGGAAGGGCAGGAGAAAAAAATTGAGCTGCTGCTGCTGCCGGAATTGATTCTGTCCGGACCAAAGGTAAACAAATTCGGCGTTATGATCAGTTTTTTTAGAAATATAACCGTGCCTGACGATAATATTCGGCGCGCATATTTGGATTACTGGAAATCCATTGCAGATAAGCCTTATACGATGTTAAGCAACTGGCCGTATTTAAACGCGGATCAGGTGAAAATTATTATGGACAATTTCCGGGTATTGACGATGCTGGCGTCAAATGAAGGCGGAACGCCATTGCTTAATACGAAAGACTGGTACGAGAAAAGAGGGGTGAAGCCGCCGCTGATGATACTGAAATCCGGGAAACCTGCAAATGAAGGGGTTTTTACAATGCAGCTGTGTCCGGGTTTCCTGGCTAAAGACGCTTCTTTCTGGAACGATTTTGTCGCCAGTCAAATAAAACAAAATGCCGCCAGGATAAAGACGCCGAATCCGGCCGATACTTATAAATCCGGAATCATGTACGATATTGAACCGGGCGCAATGAATTTCTGTTATTGCGATAATTGCAGAAACGATTTCAAGGTTTTTGCCGGATTGGACAAAGTTCCAAGTGCGGCGGAAATCGAAAAACAATATTCAGCGGAGTGGTTCAATTTCCGCGTACGGCAGAGTGCGGATATCATCCGTCAGTTCTGTAATTGCGTCAAAAAGAACTTTGCGGTTGCGGCAATAATATGTTCAGATCCGCTTCACGCTGCCGGATTGCAGCAGTGGTGCGGCGTGGACGTCAGCCTGTCGGATAAAGACGCCGGCCTGTTTATGAATATGCCGTATTATTGCGGATTGGATTACTTTAAAGATGTGGAATTAAATGTAAAAAAGCTTAAAACTCCGAATTTCCCGTTGAATGACCCGGCAGAAGACGCATTTTACGGACGATATACCCCGGACAAAGTAAAGCAGAACATTGTTGCGAGCGCCGCGCTGGGCTGCGCCGGTTTTGGCATGTGGCCTTCTGATGACCTTGACGGCAGATACCTGACGCAGATCAAATCTGCATTTTCAATCGTCGCCCAGGCGGAGAACTACTATTTCGCGAAACGAAATGATGCCATAGCAAATGTCAAAACAGAAAAGT
Organism: uncultured Lentisphaeria bacterium; assembly: GCA_903840185.1. GTDB lineage: Bacteria > Verrucomicrobiota > Lentisphaeria > Victivallales > Victivallaceae > CAIPAT01. The sequence goes on from CAIMFA010000147.1 coordinate 3,160, forward strand.
ATTTTGAAAGAAATATCACGGACGAGAAAAGAAGCATCAATGTTGAACTGCCGGTCTTCAATGACACTTTACAGTGGCTGGCGCATCAGCAGGGCGATAATATTCTGGTTACGCTGTTTAATTATAACGGCGACTATGATGCAATCGTCACCCTGAGCATCCCCGGCCTTGCCAATGCCGGTTACACGGCCAGAGAGTTGGACGCCGGTGGCCTGCTGTGCAATGATGACAATAAACCGCTCGGCAGTGAAGACATTAAAAAAGGGTTTCTGGTGAAAATCCCGCGGGACGCCGTAAAGGCAATTGAAATATCCAGAGACCCCATGACATGCCGGGGCGCAAATATTCTTCAAAAAGAAGTAAGCAACGAGCTGGCGGACTTGAGAAAAAAATTACAGGAGAACTATAGTTTTAAAGAAATTAAGCAGGGCAATGCGGAAATCATATGGGGTGCGACTAAAGACGCGAAAACGCCGCAACTGAAATTAATCTCCGATAAACGCAAAATGTATATAAACATCGAAAACGGCGCCAGCATAGTTTCCTGGGGCGAAAAAAATAAAAACAATAATGACCTGCTCTTTTACAAACAGCGCGGATGTCTGGGTAATTTGATCCTGAACAATGAAAAACTGTCTTCCGGCAATTATGTTTTTACACTTGATAAACTGTTTATTGCTGAAGACGGCAGCCCGGTCGCAAAACTTTTTTACACCGTGCCGCCGGAACTCAACGCCAGCGCCGGCGCCGATACCGGACTCATGGAAGGATTGAAAGTTGAAAAGCAGATCGCCTTGGAAAATAATGGGAATGCAGTAAAAGTAAAATATACTTTCACTAATAATAACTCGCGCAAAAAAGATATCCAGCTGGGATTCCGGATCAAAAACTTTCCCAGGCCGGGCGGTGCGCTGGTCAACGAGGAACTGTCAAAAATCACTCAAATCTCTTTTGACTCCAATGAAGGCCAAAAAATATTTAAAGACGGAGCTGTTGACTGTGATAATTATATATTGGCCGAAGGTTGCGGCCCGGTAAGTTTCTTCAAGGTGAAACCAAAACCGTACAAATGGACTGTTACACCGGTTAAAGTCCTTGCCGGAATCGGAAAATTCAACGAGCAGATGATTTTTACGCCGGACAAGCAGAATACCGCCGGGTTTTATGTATGGTGGTCAAAAAATTCCGGCTACACGATTGAGTTTATCTCCAAAGAAAGATTGCTAAAATATGGAGAAAGCATTTCGTCCGAATATTCCGTAACGCTGCAATAAGGTATATTGCTGCCAAAATTTATTATGCCAAAGGATGATGTTATGTACAGATGTGAATGGTTCAAGAAAGCCGGATGGGGAATATTTCTGCATTTTCTGGCATCGCCGCCAAGTTCAACAGCCAAAGCGGAGATGTCCATTGACGACTGGAACAGGCAGGTGGATTCGGTGGATGTGAACGCTCTGGCGAAACAGATTGCCGCCGCCGGAGCGCGGTATTGTTTTATCACTATCGGACAGAATTCCGGTTTCTATCTGGCGCCGAATCAAACCTATGATCAGCTTGTCGGAAGGACACCAAGCCGTTGCTCAAAAAGAGATTTAGCCGCTGATTTGCAGGCGGCTTTGGCGCGGGAGGGAATCCCGCTCCTGGTATATCTTCCCTCACATGCCCCGGCGACGGACCGGCAGGCCGTGGAAAATCTCGCCTGCACCCCGTCGTGGGACGCCTCCGCCTGGCAGTTAAGACCGGGAACTTATCTGCGCAATGTTGACGTTGATCAGCGCCTCAACCTGTTTCAGCGCAACTGGGAGGCGGTTATCCGTGAATGGTCGCTGCGCTGGGGCGATAATGTCAAAGGCTGGTGGTTTGACGGCTGCTACTTCGCCGACCGGATGTACCGCCATAACGACGCACCGAACTTTTACAGCTTTGCGGATGCCGCGCGGGCAGGAAACCCGTCGGGCATTGTGGCATTCAACGGCGGCGTCCTGCCGCAGATTGCTTCCATTACTCCGGCCGAGGATTACTCCGCCGGTGAAAGTACCGATTATTTCCCGCTCGGCGGAGACGAAAGCGGTCTGGTTAACGGCGTGCAGCTTCATGTGCTGACATATCTTGGGAATAGCTGGTGCAGTGGAAATCAGCCGCGTTTCAGTCCGGCATTGACGGCGGAGATCACCCGCCGCATAATTCAGCGCAACGGCGTCATCAGCTGGGATGTTCCGATCTCTGCAGACGGGAAAATTCCCGAATCTTTTATTGCGACACTCAAAGCCGTCACGCAGTACCGCCCAAATGGGGTTTGATAATTTTAGCTTACATTTTTACTTATCTTTTTGGATTTGAAAAGAATCTGTGTTATCTTTTTGAATGGGAGAATGATTTTCTACGAAAAGAGGACGCGGCAAAGTGGATGGAAGCTAATTTTGATGCGAGCAGTTACTACAAGACGGAGCCGGCAGCTTGCCATCATAGAAATTAATCGAATAAAAACCGTCTTTACGGGCAAGCACTGCGTCATGATATACTTTAAGTGTTCAGGATGTATATTAACCATAGAGTTTCCACGCTATTAAATTAAGAATGAACAATACCGGAGACAAAAATGCTGGTAACCGCATATCACTCACTTGATAAGGAATCCGCGTTTGAATCTGAAGATTTCCGTTTTTTCGGCATCGCCAGTACTCCGTTTGTCACTCCGGTATTCCGCAGAATCGGCATCAATAAAGTCAAAAAAACATACGATTACTATTTGCACCGTCACGATAATTATGAAGTCATTATGGTTGAATCCGGAGACTATTCATGCCGTATAAATGATATAGAGATAAACGTCGCGGCAGGAGAGATATTGATTCTAAAACCAGGAGACACTCATCAGGATTTATGTTCGCCGGGTCTGGTCTATTTTCATTTCTGCTTTGATTTGCAGAGCATTGACACTGCTGTAGTCAACGCCAAACTTTTTACTGATGGCATAACAGTTACGCGGCAGATATTCAAAGACGGCGGCGGACGGCTTGCCGGATTGGCCGCTAAAATTTGCGCAACACTCAAAAAAGGCAAAATCATTGATATCTATATTGGTCATTCCATGATGTCGGAATTGTTCTGGAGGCTCGTCAGGATAATACCCAATGATCTCTTGGAAAAAAAATTCATTTTCAATGAACACAAAGAGTCCTTTACCGCACAGTTATATGATTTCCTTGAAAGAAATATTTCCCGTTCGCTGACGGTTGACGATATAGCCCGGGAGCTGAACATCTGTGACCGGTCATTAACTGAATTTTGCAGAAAGTTTTTAAAAGATTCGCCGGCACATATTGTGCTGAAATATAAAATAGACCGCGCGGCCATGATGCTGCAACATACTCATATGACCGCTAAAGAGATAAGTTTTTCGCTGGGCTTTTGCAACCAATACTATTTTTCGCGCTGTTTCAAGCGCATCATCAATCTTTCGCCGCGGGAATTTAAAAAACGGTGGCCGTTTGCAGGCGTTATGCCGGAAAAGGTATCTTTTCTGCCCTAATCCATATCTTATCCGCTGTATTCATATTGTTAAATTAGCATCCGGAGTTTATAATCATTATATATATATTTTAAACAGGCTATAGCAAACCATAAGGATATATTTAATGAATAGGATTTCAAGCATAATACTGCTTTCCCTGACGGCTGGCATTTTGTCCGCGGCAAATGCTGAAAAAGATATTTCAATTAAAATAATACCAGTAAAGGATTTTGGCGACAGCCGGATTTTCGGAGAGGAAATTTACCATGTCTGCGACGGCATTCCCGGCATCATCGGCTTTTCAATAAAAGACATAAAGCCGCCGGTTTCGACGATTGAACTGGCGGTGGATGTACCTGAGGGCTTTGAAATAATCGGGGCAACGCCGAACCGTCCGACCCGCATTGAGAAGGATGTTATGTACTTTCTGCCGGAAAAAATGCAGACGGAAAAAATCACCAGGGAAGGGCCGTCAAAGCAAAGCGTTAATTATTCCAGATACACGATTACCTTAAGTGATAAAATCGTCCGTCCGCCGGACTGGGGCTGGGCTCACAATGCCTATGAATATGTATATATTAAAAATACTTCCGGTCACCCGGCAAAAAACGGAACTGTTTATTGGCGGGTTGCTGTTGACAATAAATCCGCATTTGAGGAGAGAAGTTTTACATTGAAAACTCTGCCCTATCCGGATTTTGCGGCCAGGCCGTTGAAGCGCTTCGGGTTCCGGCAGTATGACCTGTTCAGCCAGATCGCGCCGTTCCCGGAAGTCAGGGATGCTTATTTGAAATACTTTAAAATGATACATGAAAGACCGGCGACCAGCTGTCAGGTCATTCCGACTCACAATGTAAATGACTGGGTGCACGCCTATCCGGACAGCATTCTCGCTGAGATTAAAAAGGTGTTCGACATTTATGGCGTCTTTTACATTGAGGGCGTGGGATTTAGTAATTACCTGAGAACGCTCGATAAAGCCAACCGGGAGAATTTAAAACCATTGATTCAGCGCGACGGACGGACGTTTCACGCTGACGGCAAACCGTTCAGATTGTGCGATGGATTTCTGGTTGAAAAAGAATCAAATGCGTTATACTGGGAAAAATTATTCCCCGGCTATTTGAAATATCTGATGAACGGCATCCCCGAACCCGATGTCATTGACTTCGATTTTGAACCCAGGCAGGAAACGTGGTGTTACTGCGAACAGTGCCGCGATAATTTTAAAACCTTTGCCCGGCTTGCGCAGATGCCGTCTATTCAGGAAGTTGATAATAAATATAAAGATCAATGGTTCAATTTTCAGGTGCAGCTGAACGGGCGATTATTAAAAAAATGCGCGGAATACACCAGAAAATACTACCCGAAATCCAAGTTCTATCTGTGTTCCGATCCGCTGCACGCCGGAGGACAGCTTCTGGGCTGGTGTTCGCTTGACTCCAGAATTTCGGATCAATGGGTGGATGCCCACACCATGATGCCGTATTATTCCGGCAAGGCTTGTTTCGATGATATCGCTTTGAATAAAAAATCTCTGAAGAAGCCGGTATATCCGATACTGGCCCCGACTTGTTATGATCTGATGTTCATGGTCCGTTATACTCCGCGGAAGTTGCTTCAAAACATCATGGCGGTCGCAGCGAACGGCTGTACGGAACTGGCCTTGTACAACGGCGATGATTATGACGGCCTTTATCTGCGGAACATAACCCAGGCGCTGGAAATGATTGCCAGAACCGAAAACTATTATTTCGCGGAGCGTAATGAAGAACTTGTCAAAGTCAAAGTTATACCGTTTTTCGAGAAGACAGTCAATGACGAAAACACCCGGACCGCTGTTTCATTTCCCGCGCAGGACGACATCCGTTATACTGTATTCAAAGATGGCGGCCGTCTGCTGCTGAGTGTCTTTAATTACGGGGAGAAAGAGATTTTCGTCAACATCAAAGCCCCCGGGCTCACCGGGAACTACACCGTTGTTGACGTGCAGAGCGGAAAAGCATTAGGCGGCAGCGGACAGCAGAAACTTTCCGCCGCGGAAATCCGCGACGGATTTATCTGTCCGGTGGAAACCGATGGCGTCCGGCTGCTCGAATTTATTCCGTCGGCCGGCGCCGCAGTCACCGCGGAGGCGCTTTCTCAGCCGGTGTTCATCAAGGAATTTGAACGGGTGAAGTCAGGATACAGTTTAACGCTGCCGGAGGCTAAAAGTACTGGAGATGCGGAAATCGGCTACGGCGATATTAACAAAGATAAAATAATTGATTTGAAATTAAAACTGAAGGACCGGAAGATGTATGTCTGCGCCGAAAAAGGCGGGGTCATCACCGGCTGGAAAGGTCCGGCATGGTATTCCGATGCATTCAACTACGGCATTCAGGCTAACGGCTTCGCCGACCAGATCTTTGTTTACAATAATCTCCAGGCGCCGCCAGCCAAAAAAGATTTTAATTTCAAATATGTCTCGGCTGTAATAACCGGCACCGGAGCGGAAGCCGTTTTACGTCATGTCATACCGCCGCCGGAAAATGCGTCCATGGAAAAAGACATTCTGGAAGGACTGACCCTGACAAAGAAAATTGAACTGACGGACAACGGCAATACTGTAAATATTCAGTGGACATTTGAAAATGCGAATCCGCGGAAAGAAACCATGCCGCTGGCGTTCCGGATAAAAATGCATCCGTGCATCGGCGGTAAAACCGCCGATGAAACCAAAAAATATCTAACGGAAATAACCGGCGTGACTATTAACAGCACCCCTGAAAAAACAATTATCAGAAAAGGCGGTGAAGGCAACTATGTATTTGTCAACAAAGGCCATAGTCTTAATTTCCTTGATAAAGAAGCTAAGCGTTCAAGCTGGGATGGAACGCCGGTGGTGATAAGCGCCGGAACGGAGATAATGACCGTGACAGTTGATTCGCAGCTCACTGCCGGATGCTATATTTACTGGAGTGACTCTTACGGCTGTACAGTGGAACTGCTGACCGATGAATTTACATTGCCCTGCGGTGATAAAAAAAGTTATTCTTATCAATTGAAAATAAAATAGAACAACAACTGAATAAACAAGGAAGAATCCTGTCATGAACCGAAGAAATTTCACACTCATCGAACTCCTGGTCGTGATCGCGATCATCGCGATCCTCGCCTCGATGCTGCTGCCGGCACTGAACAAAGCCAGGGAAACAGCAAAGACAGCCACCTGCGCTAACAAGCTGAAACAACTCGGCACGGGAGCCAATATGTACCTGGGCGATACATCTGATTGCCTCCGCCAACAACACTTCGTATGACAAAGCAATTGCCATTCCCGGATTCGGCAATAAACTGCTCTACTGTGACAGTGCCGCCGGTGAAGATCTTTCCCGTGCGTGGATATGGGCGCCGATGTCCGGCGGCAAGTGGATTACCTACAACGGATTCCAGGCTGCCCTTTCGGCTGCTGTGCTGGATCCGCAAGCCCTGTTTTGCAATGCCTATGCATTATCCCGCAAAACCAGTACATTGCGGCTGCCGTTAAGCCGGGTCGCTTATCTCGGCGATACCAATACTACGGTCGGCAGCGGGTTCAATTACGGCAATCCGACTGGAACAAAACTCTATGAGTTACAGACGCGGCATCAAAAAAAGATGAATCTGCTGTGGCTCGACGGACATGTAAGTTCTCAGGCCGGCACTACTGATTACTACGGCGTCTGGTGCACGGTGGCACAGCGTCCGTGGTTCCTGAGATGGAACTTTATGGTCGATAAAGCCAGAGAGAATTAAGCGGCAATATCGTATATTGCATGACTGCCATATTTAGCAGCGTGGATTTAGAGCTCAATTCATCCCGATGATCAGATAACATTTGTACTGTTCGTTAACGGGTTTGGGCAGATCTGTAAAAACAATCTCGAAATCACCGGGACTGACCTGACGGGTTGAATCTGCCGGATTCATCCCGGATGACAGCCATTCACGCCGGAAATCATTGTATCCGGGCCAGGAGAAGCCGGTACGGATCGCGTCTATGGAAAAAAAATGTTCCATGCACATGGCATACAGGGTATCATAATCTCTTTCTTTATAGCAGTAATTCATCGAGTCCAGGGCGTTGCAGTAGAAGCTGACATTGCTGTATGACATAATTATCAGGTCATCAACAATATACTTGCGGTCATTCGTGTTTACCGGAGAACTGGAATCATTACGAAACGCCTTGTCAATTTCCGCCAGCCGCGTCCGGCGCTGAACCATGGTGCGCGTGGAACGGTCAACCATTTCCGGCGGCAGGATCTTTTTCCATTCCGCCATGCAGGCCGCCGCTGTTTCCAGTTCGCGCTGACGGTTTGACAGGTAGCTCAATAATTCTTTTTTAAATGGCGGCGACGGCAGATTGACCCGGAGAGCTTCTTCAAATTTATGCACCAGCCGGGACCGCCGCTGTTCTAGCTGATTGCATTGCTGCAAATAGCGCTCCAGCCAGCTGTTGATCCGCGCCTGCGCCAGCGGGTCATTATATTCAATAAAAGCGACACCCCGTACCACTTCTTTCGCGGTTGTACGCGGATTGGAAAAGGTATATAGCGGAATATTGACGATGCGCTCTTTCACATTGACGGCAGTAATTTCCGCATTCTTCAGTTCATCTCCAGCCTCCGGAACAAAATTGATTTGTGAAATCCGCAGCAGGCGTTCGCGGCTGAAACCGGTGACGTTGAAAATCTTCGCCAGCTTTTCCGCCGGAAAATCGCTGCGGACACGTTCAAAAGACTGTTTTTCCAGTTCCGTATAAAACAACCGGAAAACAGGCGAGCCGGAGGTAAGCAGAAGATGCGGTTCCTGAAACTTCCAGCGCACGGCGGTAAGGTTTACCTTCACTTTGCGGTCAGGCGTTTCCCCCGTCGTCCGGTCGGCGGCACAAAAAAACAGCCCCAGGATGACCCAGATTATTGCAGTTCCGGAAAAGCTGTTCATGTTCCCCCGATGTTTTATTCTTTATAAGCGCTGATTCAATATAATCACCAGGAATAATTTTATCAAGAAAAATCAAAAAGATCCGGATTTCCCTGGAGAAAATAAAAAACGCGGCTATTTCCGGCTCAGACCACTGCCCAGTCTCCATTTAACTGGATTTGAAGAGTATCGCAGACTCCCTTGTTTTAAGACTGCTAATCGGTACAAACTCTTTTCAGTTCACCGAGGTTGGAGCCGGAAAGCGGCCATGCCACCAGGCCGGCTCGGAACCGTTTTGCGGGGGAACCCAGAAAAATTTCAAATGACCATCCATAAAACAGGTATTGGCTTTGTCGCCATGCCATGAATATTTCGACAAACCTCCTTCCACCGCCGGGGTCTCGGTAAACAGAATCAGCGATGAAAGGTTGGGAATGGCCGTAATTTTGTTGTTGCGCATATACCAGTTAAACGCATAGGAATTGCCGACCTGATCAAATTTGGTGGAATCTCCCCACAGCGAGGACGGCGCGATATCCTTCGGACAATGAAAAATGGTATTCTTATTATCGACATAGCGGTTCAAGGGGCGCGGCACATAATGTTCAAACAGGGTTCCCTGTGCTCCGGTGTAGGTGTTCCCGCTGTTGCGTCCACCGTAAACATACATGTCCATGTAATAAGCCGGATTGCCGGGATCAACTCCCCAGAAAATCCGGTCCTGCCAGTCAGTCAGATAAAGCGCAAACGCTTTGTGAATGGTTGCCAGGTTGTTGGCGCAACTGGATGCCCTGGCTTTCTCCCGGGCTGTTTGCAATGCCGGCAGCAGCATTCCGGCCAGGATGGCAATGATCGAAATCACCACCAGGAGTTCTACAAGTGTAAAGACAGATGTTTTTTTATTCTTCGCGAACATTTTTGCACTCCTTCTATTTTTTCTTTTCTTTTCTTTCCCAGAACCACAGGCTGAAGAATTTCCATTCAGCTAATCTATCCATATAAAGATCACGGGTAATCACGATCTGCAATACGAAATTTCTGGCTTTTCCTTCTGAATTTACGGAAAAGCTGTAGTACGCACTGCTGCATTCAAAACCGGAGCGCCCGACCGGAAGGAATGCATTTATGCCGCCCAATTTCCACGGGGACATTTTCCCTTTGCCCATAATTTCATAAAGGCTGGCAATTATTTTGCCTGCTACCGCTTCAGTGGCGATTTCGTTTTTCCGGTGAAAATAATCCGGCTGCTCTGTCCATCCGGTATATGCCTGTTTGAAAAATGCAGTGTCTCTGGCGGCAATTTTCTTCAAGACATTGTCCGCCACCGTTTTGATCCGCTGTTTCTCGTCATCGGTTAGAATCCGTTTCTCCGACCTGGATGGCCGGAAAAAATAGGGCCAGTGACTGGCATTAATGACCGTGAACCGGGAGCGGTTGTCGGATTCGACAATTACCTGCTCCAAAACATCTCTCGGAGATTCGCTGAAACTGGAGCCGAACTTCAATTCATAGCGTTTCAATCCGCTGCCGGCCCCCGGTAATTCCTCGCGCGTACTGAGACTGCGTGATCTGATTTTGCCCAGACTTTTCCGGTCACGCTTATACAAACTGAACCAGCCGTCGGCATTCGTGATATTTTTACTGCATATGTCAAATTTGTCATGGTCGGCATTCTCCAGCCAGTCCACTGCGGAATCCACCGCAAAATCGTTATACCGTTCCGTCAGTCTCGGATTCAGCAGTCCATATGCCGCCCAGCCGCAAATTGCGATGGTAGCGATCATGGCAATACCTGTTTTCAGATACGCCTTTCTTCGCAGTCTTTTCGCGGCAGCCTCCACAGCGTCTTTTCGCGAATCAATCTTTTTCATATGATATCTTCTATGTATAAAAATTATATACCTAGAAATAAAATAGCTGTGAAATAAATTATTCCCAGTTAAATTTTATTCTATGTCATCTATTCTGCTGTTTCGGACAATCCGGGGTTTAATTCTTTACCATAAATTTCGCTGGGAAAATGCATTTTAAAATTTTATTTTATCGGATGAAATTAATCTTCCGGCAATGCAACATTTTCACCCGCGATGAAAGCAATAGACAAACAACTAAAATATCCAATACTGAATTTCGCCAGGCAAACAGCCGCTGCTGATATTTCCTGTAATATTCGCCGATCAGGATTTGATTGAGTAAGACGGAAAGTGTATTTTATGTGCTGTTAAATTAAAAACCTTTAAGGAGACAATTTATGTCAGGAATTTACAAAGCATATGATATCCGCGGGATTTATCCCGAACAGCTTAATGAAGAAATCGCCGAACAGATAGGCCGCGCCTATATTGAGTTCACCGGCGCGAAAAAAGTCGTGGTCGGCCGGGATATGCGCCCGCATTCCAAGCCGCTCTTCGACGCGCTGGCTAAAGGCATGACGGACCAGGGTGCCGATGTCGTTAACCTCGGCCTGTGCTCCACCCCGATGTCCTATTTCGCCAACGGCAAGCTCGGTGCGGACGGCAGCATTATCATCACCGCATCGCACAACCCCGGCGAATGGAACGGGTTCAAGCTGTGCAAGGCCCAGGCCGTGCCCATCAGCGGCGCTACCGGGATTGCCGATATTGAACAGATCGTCGCCGCGAAAAGCTGGAAAAAGTCTGACGTCAAAGGCAAAATCAGCACCTATGATATTGCCCCTGAATATGGCGCGTTCCTCGCAAAACATGCCAAACTCAGCCGTAAACTGAAAGTTGTCGTTGACTATGCAAATGCCATGGGTTCGTATGAGATTGCCGGCATTGAAAATCTGTTTGACATAATTCCACTGTACAAGGAACTCGACGGCACGTTCCCGAATCACGAAGCCAATCCGCTGAAACTTGATACCCTTGACGTCCTGCGGGAAAAAGTCCGGGAGACCGGCGCGGATTTCGGGGCCGGCTTCGACGGCGACGCCGACCGCTGCGGCTTTGTTGACAATCAGGGCGAAGTCATCCCGATGGACCTTTTCACCGCGCTTATAGCCCAGGATATTCTGTCCGATGGTCCGGCCACGATTCTGTATGACCTCAGAAGCAGCTGGGCGGTCAAAGAATGCATTGAGCAGAACGGCGGCAAGGCGATCATGTCCCGCGTCGGCCATGCCTTTATCAAAGCCCAGATGCGCCAGTATGATGCGGTATTTGCCGGGGAGCTTTCCGGTCACTACTATTTCCGGGAAAATTATACTGCTGAATCCCAGGGACTGGCTTTCATAAAACTGGCCAACCTGATTTGCAAAACCGGCAGAAAAGTCAGCGATCTGGTCGCTCCGCTCAGAAAATATTTTGCCAGCGGCGAAATCAATTCCAAAGTTGCTGATGTTCCGGCGGTTCTCGCCAAAATCAAGGCGAAATATGCCGATGGCCACATGTTTGAACTGGACGGTATTTCAGTTGAATACGGCGACTGGTGGTTCAATGTCCGCTCATCCAACACGGAGCCGCTGCTCCGGCTGATTGTTGAAGCCAAAACCAAGGCCAGAATGGAAGAAAAACGCGATGAGCTGCTTGCGCTGATTCGCGGCTGATATCATGCTACCAATAAAAATCCCCGGCAGTTTTCCGGCGGGGATTTTTTTATGCGGTCTATTACAAAAACTTAAAATTTAATACCCATTTGCGAATAGGCTCTTCGCAAATCAACATTCGCGCCGCTGTCCGCCGGTTCCGGGGGTATCTCTTTTTTGGACACCGGTTTAGGCGCTTCCGGTTTAGAAGCCTCTTTTTTGGTGGAGCCGAAACGGCCAAGCGATACTGTATTCGTGGCGTTAAAATCTTTTGATTTTAATTCAATATAAGATTTTGGAATGTTTGGATTTCCAACTCTCCATATAATGCCGCTGTAACCGAAAGTATATTTATCGTCATCCATTTTCTGCCTGTAGAAAAAGGTGCCGCCGGGCAGAAAATTGCCGCTGGCATTTTTGTAATCATTCGGAAAAATGTCAAAAATAGTAACCAGTCCCCCCTCCACGCTGACCATTTCCTCCGGGTCGGACACGCTGTTGTTATATTCAACAATAGCATTCAACTGGCTCAATAAGCAAGCCCACTCCTGGGGGGAAAGATATCTTACTTTATCTAATATAATAAGATCCCGGACATTTTCTTTTTTCCAGAGCAGGGTTTCAGTGCCACTTGTAAGATCTGTTTCTACAATCTTGTTATAGGTAGAATTCTTGATGTTGAATTCAATTATATGAGAAACTTTATTTTCCATAGCCATTAGTAAAAGCCAATCTATATAATACTTTCCCGGACGCTATATTTTTTTGATAACAGACTATATAAGAGACCATAATTTTCTGAAAA
>CAIMFA010000148.1 GCA_903840185.1 uncultured Lentisphaeria bacterium
ATGAACAGGATTTAAAAGCAAATCCCCATGAAGGCAGTATAAGGTAATACATATTTAACCACTAAAGACACAAAAGACACGAAAAAAATCAGTCAGTTAATTATGGCGGGTATTCTCCCCCGCATTAATTCGCTGACTACTGGTTTTACTCTGTGTTCTCTGTGCCCTCTGTGGTAAAAAAGGATTTCTCTGTGGTCATATAGTCCCGGCTCGTCCGGTTAAATTCATAAACAATTGATTAGCACTAATTATGCATAAGAGAATAAAGACAGAACAGATCAACCCGAGAGTCAACCTCTGGTGGCGCGGGACATGGAATTTGGCTTATGTGGAACAGAGCCGCTATCTTTATGACCATGAGCTTGTCGTGTTCACCTCGGGCAAATCGCAGGTTGTCGTCGGAGAAAAATCGTTCACCTGCGCCAAAGGCGACGTGCTGATAATCCCGCCGGGAATCCGCCACTGGACACGCGCGCTTGACGGGATGGTGGAGCGGTATTGTTTTCATTTTGACTGGGTTCCCGGTCTGCCGTCTGTCCTCCCCCCTTTTGTCTATGAGTCAACCGGACAATACAAATCCCTCCGCTGCAAATATGCCCCGGAGGGACTCAATATTAAAATGCCGTTTTATTTGACCGGCGTACCGCTTCAACGGCTGCTGCCGCTGATTAATCCTTTGACCGGGTGTGATGATTCAAGGGAAGGAATGTTAAAGCAGCGCGGTCTTTTTCTTCTGCTGCTGGCGGAACTGCTTGCCGGAGCCCGGGGAAGCGTGAAGACGTCGCATGGCGGAAAATCACTCCGTCTGGTGCAGGCTTTGAAACAAAGAATAGAAAATGATTTCCGTCAGCAGCTTTCCATGATTCTGCTGGCAAAGGAATTCAAAGTGACGCCCGGCCACATGACAAGAACTTTCCGCATGATTGTCGGAATCAGCCCGCTGGAATATGTGCACCGTCTCCGCCTTGAGGAAGCCTACCGTCTTTTGTCGGACACTTCGATGAACGTCTCGGAAGCTGCATCGGAAGTCGGTTTTGACGATGCCAACTATTTCAGCCGTCTGTTCCGTAAAAAAATGGGAATATCCCCCTGCCAGATCCGGAAATAATCAAAGAGAGCTTTCCACCGCAGAGTTCAACCCAGAGGCGCAAACAATTGAAAATGGAAAGTTGAAAATGAGAAATCATGAAAACAGGGGAACGGTTGTCCACTAATTACACGAATGAACACGAATGAATATTTTGCTGTGAATTTGATTTTGCATCACAAAATCAAACTCACAGCAAGCGTCTCTGTTTTATTAGTGCCAATTAGTGCCATTCGTGGATAAAAATGATTTCATGCATTCTGAAATACCGCGCACCGGCGGCTTGAATGAACCATCCGTTTGCAAAATTAATTCATCTTCCAGGGATAACAGTCTGAATTTATTCTTGTCAAGGAACTGTTGAATTTCCGGGGTTATGTTTTTTACTGTCGGCACCATAATGATGAACGGCTTCTGTGGCGAAAGATAAAGCGAACTTATGGTATCAGCGAATACTGCCGGAGCAGTACGGTAAGTGATATAAACCTCCGTACCGGAATAATCGCCAAGATGCCAGATATGCTCGTGTTCCTTTCGGCGGTCTGCTGAATAGTTGATATTCAGTGATACGCAAAGCGCTTGATGCAACGCTTCCCAGCGCAATGCATAAATTAGTATATCCCGAAACTTGAGTTGGATAGAATCAATTTGGTTCTGCGGACATACAGCCTTAATATCGGACGGAGAATTTTCCACAATCAGGCGTGGACAGCCGTACTCGCACGGTGTCATACACGCCAGAAAATTGGCGCGATTGTCTTCAATCTTCAAATAATGAGTATAGAAAGTGTTAAACCGATGCCAGCCAACCAGACGGCACTGCCATTCGAGCCACGCAGCTTTCTGCTCCGGCAACTCCTCTAAATATTCCCAAATCCTATTTCATAATATTTCATATTACAGGGGCTTGTTCCAAAGAAACGGGCGGATTATCTTTTCGTCAAGCAGCGGAACTGCCGTTTTGACCGCCTGATACAACGCCACTGACAGCGGCCCCTTTTCCATTAGTTGCAGATTATGTCTTAGCTGATCAAGATTATCCACTCCCGTCAAAATGCTGGTTATCGCCGGATTGCTTAATACGAACCTCATGCAGAGTTCGGACATATCCATTCCCGCTTCAACAGCCAGACATGCCAGTCTGCTGCGCACGGGAATCACTTCCAGCAGCGATTCTCTAATCCTGTTTTCCGGCATCAACAGCAAGCCCTGAAGGTAGACGCTGCGGGTGAAAACCGCTATTCCACTTTGCTGCGCCAGTGAAAAAAACGAGTCAAAGCGTTTATCCAGAATATTGTAAGGCAGCTGAACATATTTGATGCCGGCGGCAATCACATCATCACAGTAGCAATTGGTGTCCAGCGAAATCCCGGCACCGCCAATCAACCCTTTCCATTCCAGCTTTTGCAGAATTCCGATATACCTGATGTCCTGTTCGACATGGAACAGGCAGGCTGCAAGACGTTTGACACCCAGCCGGGCCAGTGAATTTTCCACACTTTCCATGATAAAACGCTCCGCGGCGCTTTCGGAAAGATTCTGCTGACTTATTCCAGGAACTTTGCTGATAACCTGCATTTTGTCTTTCAGGTTCAATTCTGCCAGCGCCCTACCCAGCACGGCTTCGCTGTCGCCGTAACCGGCGGCGGTATCCAGGCAGTTTACTCCGCTTTCGTATGCCGCCTGAATAATATCCCTGGCGGTCTCGTAGGATGGTTTTCCGGCAGTATTGGCGATGCCATAATTGAGCCCGAATTGAACAGTTCCCAGCATCAGTTTTGAGAAATCCATAATCTTATTCCTTTACTACTTAGCCGTATAACCGCCGTCTACCGGAATATTGGTGCCGGTAAGATACGCCGAGGCATCGGAAGCCAGAAAAACAATGATCCCCTTCAAGTCAGTATCGTTCGCCATTCTGCCGAGCTGGGTTCTGGCGCTGTAATTCTTAACAAATTGCTCCGGCTGGGTTGCCTCCTGCAAACCGCCGGGCGACACGCAGTTGACCCGGATATTATCCGTTCCGAGAATGCTGGCTGCCCAGCGGGTGAAATTGATCATGCCGCCTTTTTCATAAAAATAAATAGGGGATGGATTGGGGTTCATGTCAGTTCCAGTGTAATTTGCCATTTCGATCCCGACCATGCCCATCATAGATCCGATGTTGATGATCGAGCCGCTGTGCTGTTTCTTCATTTCTTCGGCAAAAAGCCTGGTGATCGTAAATAGCGCGGACGCATTGATATGCAAGCTGCGGTCGAATTCAGCCAGCGGATTGTCCCAGCCATTCATGGCGGAACGGATGACCGCGTTATTGACCAGCACATCAATTCTTCCGCAGCGCCGCATAAGCTCTTCATGCAGGGCGAAAATTGACTTTTCATCCTCCAGATCGAGTTGCAGCGCCGTGACGTCGTATCCTCTGGCGCGTTCTTCCGCCGCGACCTTTTCCAGTGCTTCGATATTGCGTGACGCGATATAAGTTTCGGCACCGGCCTCCGCCAGAGCCGCCACACTCTGCCGTCCATATTTACCTGCTCCGCCGGTCAGCAGCGCCACTTTGCCTTTCAATGAAAAACTTGCCAGTACATTCATATTCGTTTGCTCCTATTTCCCGTAAATGCTTTTAGTTGACTGAACGTTTATGCCGGAGACGGTATTGACGATTTCGGCGTATGCCGCGGTCAAGGCGCAGACGTCAGCGCCGATGTTGATAAAACGGTATCCCCTATCTACCAGTTCCTTGTAGTTGGCCAGACTGCCCACCGTTCCTGCTATCTTGCCTTGTTTATTGGCGGTCTCCGCAATCCGCTTTCTGGTTTCCGCAACC
>CAIMFA010000149.1 GCA_903840185.1 uncultured Lentisphaeria bacterium
AAAAGTGGCGGATTGCATATGTTTCTCGATGTAGAGGATGGCAATATTGCTGCGTTGCAGCTATACAGCCAATTCGGCTTTACCCAGATAAACCGCCGGAAACTGTACTACCGTCAAAAGGACGGTTCCTATACAGATGCGCTTGTAATTTGCCAAACCAAAACCTGTGTTCCAATCGGCATTCTTACACCCCAATTCTTGACCAATGCCAACATCATCTATTGGCGTATCAGTATCGGGTTTTCGCACTTCATTTGATGGATGAAATCCTACAATTGTTTTACCTACACCAACATCCCTAAGGCACCTTCCACAATTAACTTCCCCATATATGGTATACTGTACTCATGACAACGAAGGAGCAATATGCAGTTCTCCGTCCAACATTCAATGAATTCCAATGGAGAATATACTTGGGAACAGAAGCTCAAAAGATTGGCTTTGGTGGTATTAGCATCGTCGCGCGTGAATCTGGATCAGACAGGAAGACGGTCCGGAGAGGAGTGATTGAATCTAAACAGTCGTTTCCAAAAGTCAGGGTACGCAAGAAAGGAGGGGGAAGAAAGGGTCTCAAGGAAAAAGACACGACTCTTGTCCGTGACTTGGAAAAGCTCCTAGAACCAAAAGGAGACCCAATGACACTGGTTCAATGGACGACAAAATCGCTCTCGCATCTTGTAGAATCACTGGAGAAAAAAGAACATGTGATCAAGAAATCAGCATTAGCGAATCTTCTTGCGGATCTTGGTTTTTCGCTCAAAGCCAACAAGAAAAATATTGAGGGTGTGTCTCATCCTGACCGTGATCTTCAATTTCAGTACATTAAAAACACTTGTGATATGTTTGAAAGCAAGGGTAACCCGATCATATCTGTCGACTGCAAGAAAAAAGAATTGGTCGGCAATTTCAAGAATAATGGCAGGGAGTGGCAACCCAAAGGCAAGAATGAAACGGTCAATGTGTATGATTTTACTAGCCTTTCGGATGGCAGGGCTTGCCCATACGGTGTCTATGATACCATCAGGAACACGGGTTTCGTAAATGTGGGGATTGACCACGATACCGCCTCTTTCGCGGTTGAATCGATACGCCGATGGTGGAACACTGTAGGAGAAAAATTGTATCCGAACAAGAAAGAGCTTCTCATCACCTCCGATGGTGGCGGATCAAACGGTGTCAGAAACAGGCTTTGGAAAAAGGAACTGCAAAGATTCTCAAATGAAACAGGGCTCGTCATTTCAATCACGCATCTTCCTCCGGCAACAAGCAAATGGAACAAAATCGAACATCGACTTTTTTCGTATATATCAATGAACTGGAGAGCAAAACCCCTCACATCCTTTGAAACAATCATTGAACTCCTTTCGCACACGAAAACAAAAGAAGGACTTGCTGTAACCGCGATTATTGACAAAAATATTTACCCTCTCGGTGTTAAAGTTACCGACGAAGAAATGAGTCGATTGAATATTATTCGAAATGAATTTCACGGAGACTGGAACTACTCTATCAAGCCGCAGAGATGATTGTGAGGAAATTGTTTATGGAAGAGCCCTAAGCCGCCAAACATAGTAATAACTGTCTGGATCGTGTTTACCAACATCATTCACCCGTTCCGCTTCCACGTCGATTTCACCAGATACTTCATCCATGAACTTCCAGACCTCGGGCATAATGTCATGATAGAATTTTCCCCATTCAACACCTGCATTATCGACAGGTTTATTTTTTCCATT
>CAIMFA010000150.1 GCA_903840185.1 uncultured Lentisphaeria bacterium
ATCCTGAGAAAAATGCTGGCGACAAAACCTGAAGACCGTTATCAGAATACTTCTGAACTGGCCAAGGATCTGGAATATTTCATTTACAAAGACGGATACGGTCCGACCATCGTTACACTGGCAAACTATCTCAGGGAGCAGATGCCCGGCATTTTCTCTGATCACGTTGTTGAAAATACAGAACCGCAAGCCACGGAAAAAACACTTGTTTTAGAAAACGTCAGCCATGGCGATAAAACTGTTGTGCTGCCGAACGATTACTTCAAGATTGCAGGCAAATAGGCGCTGTTTTCTCGAAAATAAAGGATAAATGCGGAGCATATAATGCGTTTTGTAATGCTTACCTATGCCTGCATTTATCTGCTTATTCTTTTTTCAAATATTTTTTACTGGATAAAGTATAAAGGCAGCCTGGCGATATTGCTGTATGAGCTCCTGTCAGGAACTTATATGGTTTTCCTGATTTTTGTTTACTTTTCTCCTGATATGCAGGACCGGATTCCTGCATCAGCAGTGTTTCCGGTAACCGGCATTATTCTATTCGATTTTTATATGTCGGTTTGGGGCGACATACGAAAATTCACCCCGAAGTCACTGCCGGTGAAAGACAAAGAGCTGGAGTTTGCCAGAATCATTTCAGTGGTTTTTGCCGCCCCGGCATACATAGTAAGCCTCCTGCTGTTGATGGAAATCTGCACAAAATAAAAACAATCCATGCAAACCGCTAATTATTCCCTATATTTGTACTTAGCTTTGATTGATTATTATGAATAAAGAATTATTTTAAGGCAGTTGTAAGTTTTTGCAGGTTTTGTACATACAAAATTGATAACAAAAAATTATTTTTGAAAAGCCTGTTCCCGGAGTGATAATATGGCGAGAATATTAATTGCAGATGACAGTCTGGTTGTCAGGAAGTCTTATGAAAGCATGCTCACGTTTCTGGGCCATGATGTTATTTCCTGCAAGGACGGGAAAGATGCTGTAGCTACATTTGAAACTGAATCTCCTGAACTGCTGATACTTGACGTCCAGATGCCGGTCATGAACGGCCTTGAGGCCTGCCGGTCAATCAGGCGCCTGCCGAACGGCGCGACGGTGCCGATTATTATTGTATCGGCGCTGGAAGAGGAAGACGATATCCTCAAAGGGCTTAACTCAGGTGCAAACGACTATCTGGTGAAGCCGGTTAAAGAGGCGCACCTTATCGCCAAACTGAAAACTTCTCTCGGTATTTCCGCATTGCACAGACAGGATTTCGATCTGGCTAAAAAACGGACAGTGTTTGCCGGAAAATACCGGATTGAAAAAATGCTGGGCTACGGTTCGCATTCCACGGTGTTTCAAGTCAGCGACCTTGAAGATAACAACCGTAAATTTGCGCTGAAACTGCTGAAAGAGTCTTTCGCTGCGGAAGACATGGTGAAATGTTTTATTGCGGAAGCAGAAACAATCCGGAAAATCAACTCCGAACATGTTCTTAAAATCTATGATGTCGGCAAGTTCCAGAACAGAATTTATCTGGTGCTTGAATTTGCGGCTGACGGCGATTTGCAAAAGATTCTGAAGCACAAAAAGCTGACTGAACTGGAAGCTTCGCAACTGGCGTATGACATAGTCCGCGGGATTAAAGAGTTCCGCAATAAAAAATTAGTTCATCTCGATATCAAGCCGGGCAATATTCTTTTCAGCAACGGGAAATATAAACTTGCTGATTTCGGAATGGTTGTTCCGCGAAAATCGGCAACAATGCCGCTGAACGCGGAAATATGGGGCACGGCCGGATATATTTCCCCTGAATATTTGACTTGCGAAAGTGATTTAACTTCCAAAAGCGATATATACAGTCTTGGCATAACCTTGTATCAGGCGGTCACAGGGGACAATCCTTTTGATTCCGAGCGTGCATCGGTCAGTATGTTCCGCCAGGTCAACCTGATTCCGCCGTCACTGCAGGATTATGATAGGAATGTATCGGATTATTTTTCCGGTGTGATTTTTGCCATGCTGGAGAAAGATCCGGCAGAAAGACCATCAGAAGAGGAACTTGAGGAAGTATTTGCCAATTTAATTGAATACAACGAATGTCGCGAAGACCAGGTGAATGCCAGAAAAAAAGCAGCCAGATCGCAAGAGGCGGTGACTGCAGCCTCCCACCAACTGTTAGTTCCAGAATACGAGGAAACACCAGCAGATCATCCCGGGTCAGAACTTGCTTTTATTCCGGCGATGCAGACAAAACTTGAGTCTATCGAAAAACGCCTTGACAACATGCCTATTTACAGGCGTCAAACAAAGAAGCTGCTTAAAACACTCAGGCGCAGCGACCCCAGAATATTGGCGTTGGGTGCCGCCGTTCTATTAGTATCCGCCGCCGCCGGCTGGGCAGGGTATCATGTTTTTACGGACAAAGTTCCTGTGACTTATACCCAGGGCCCAATGACTGCGGTCATCTGTAAAAAATGTAATTTGTTCGAAGAGCGCAGGGTCAAAGACATCACAGAAGCCAAATGCAGCAAATGTGAAGGACCGGTGGCGATGGCGGAGAAATGTGATAAGTGCAAAACGGTATTTGCGCTGCCGGAAATGAGCGGGGCGGACAATATGACTCCGGAGGAATACGGTGAGGCTTTCAAGAAACTTTATAAATGCCCGAAATGTGGTTCCGATGAGATTTCAGCGGTTCCGTTAACTAAAGATACAAGTAGTTTGTAACATAAATATATGCGGAGAACTGAACGTCAATTATTTTATATGATGACTTTCTAAATAAGTTGGGAGAATTCAGAACATGAGGCTGTATTTGAAAAAAAAATCATATTTCACGCTTGTTGAAATGTTTATAGTGCTCTCCATCGTGGGAGTGCTGTTTGGAATGATGATGCCGGCGTTTGCCAAGGCGCAGACACGCGCAAAATACGTCCGCTGGCTGGCTTTCAATGCACAGAACAATCGCGATCCGGATACAATAATCAACTATAATTTCGAAGCCATTGACTTTCAAACAAAAATTGACGGAGTTTACACGCCGACCCTGTACAATGGCGCACTGGGATGCAATATTCCCGGTTATGATGCGGCCAGTTACAATGGCATTCTGTCCACGACAGTCACCAATCCCAGAACTGCCGCGCTGAATCTGCCGCAATGGGTACCGGGCGGCGGCCGCTGGATGTTTTTAAAGAATTCTTTATCGTTTAACGGTGCCAACAGTTATGTAACTATTCCCGGAACGAAGTGCATCAACTTTGAACCGGCAACCCAGGATTTCACGATATTGATGTGGGTCAGTTTCAATACCGTAAAAAGTGTGCAGTGTCTTTTCGGCAAGAATAACACTCTTACCGGCAACTCGCAATATGATATGTATTTGAGCACTTCCCTGCGGTCGCGTGTCGGCAATTCAAGTTTGACGAAAAACATACCGGCAATTCTGCCTTCGGTATGGTATAATATCGCTTTGGTCAACAAGGCTAAAGCCGGAGTTAAGATGTATGTTAATGGAACTCTGATGACAGGCGGGAATACACCTGCGCTGCCGGTTAATTATCTGGCGGCTCAGGACCTGGTGCTGGGGGCTTCCAGCAATGGGGTTAATGCAAGAGGAGTTCCGCGTTTTTCCAACTGGTTCTCGGGCTTTATGGACGAATTTGTAATGTACAATAAAGCTTTGTCTGATAAAGAGATAATGGGACACTACCGGATGGGAATGCCTTAATAACAACCTTATTAGGAGAAATAATATGGCTAAGATACTAATTGCCGATGACAGTCTGATTGTGAGGAAATCGTATGAAAGTATGCTTTCCATGATGGGACATGAGGTTATCTCCTGCAATGACGGAAAAGAGGCGGTGGAATCTTTTCTGGTAAATTCTCCTGAACTGCTGATTCTTGACGTAGATATGCCTGTCATGAACGGACTGGACGCCTGCCGCGAGATCAGGAAGCATCCGGCCGGCGCTTCCGTTCCGATTATCATTGTATCAGCGCTTGATGAAGAAAATGACATCCTGGACGGCCTCAATGCCGGCGCGGATGATTATCTGGTAAAGCCGGTTAAAGAAGCGCATCTTGTCGCAAAGTTGAAAACCACGCTGGATATTTCCTCGTTGCATAAGCGTGACTTTGAACTGGTCAGGGAACACACCATTTTTGACGGGAAATACCGGGTTGAGAAAATGCTCGGATATGGTTCTCATTCTGTGGTATTTCTGGTCAATGATACCAAAAACAGTGACAATAAATTTGCTTTGAAACTTTTCAGAGATACCGTCATCCCTGATGATATGGTGAAGGGGTACATTGAAGAAGCCAAGAAATTCAGTAAGATTGAGTCCCCCTATGTTCTGAAAATTTATGACATCGGCAAGTATTACGAACGGATTTATCTGGTACAGGAATATGCCGAAGACGCAGACTTATTAAAAGTGCTGAAGCATAAAAAACTCAATGAGCTTGAAGCTGCCCAGATGGGACTGGATATCGTTCGCGGAATCAAGAATCTCCGCGATAACGGACTGGTTCATCTGGATGTAAACCCCGGCAATATTCTTATCTCCGATGGACAATTCAAGCTGGGTGATTTCGGTATAGTAGTTTCGCGGAAATCGGCGGAAATGCCGTTAAATGCGGAGAACTGGACCACCACCGGATATATTTCTCCGGAATGTCTGACCATGGAGTTTCCGGTCACCTCTAAAAGCGATATCTACAGTCTCGGCATAACGATTTACCAGTCTGTCACCGGTGACAACCCGTTTTATTCCGACCGGCCTTCTGTAGGAATTTTCCGGCAGATAAATTTGGTTCCGCCTTCGTTGCGGAATTACGACCAGAATATTACAGAATATTTCTCAAATTCTGTTCTTGCAATGCTGGAAAAAAATCCCGGACAGCGGCCTTCTGA
>CAIMFA010000151.1 GCA_903840185.1 uncultured Lentisphaeria bacterium
ACTGTAATACCGTTAAGCTGTAATGCCGTAATACCGCTTTATCCTGACTCCTCACTCCTCACTTTTATTTCAAATTTAAATAAAGATTAAGATATTGAAGTTTAAAGTATTAATGATATATTGTATACAATATACAAATAAAGAATGGATTTGGTTAATATGCTGAGTTTGACAACAATGATTATAGCATTCTGCGCCAGTTTTGTGGCGATGCTTTCCGGTGGATTCTGGGGGCTCGGCGGCGGCTGGCTGGTAATGCCTGTACTGCTGCTGTGCGGGGTACCGATAGAGGTGGCGGTTCCGGCGAGTCTGCTGCAGATGGTTCCCAGCACGTTTCCCACAGTCGCCAGGCAGATTAAAAGCATTGGCTGGAGCAGGAACTCCTGGGGATATATGGTTGCGTTACCGATGTGCATAGCGTCGTTTGCCGGAAGCATCGGCGGCGCTCCGGTCGGAGATCTGCTTGAATATCTGTTTCACACTAGAAAACTTCAGGAGATATTTTTTCTGGGAATACTTATACTGGTTTTCTATCAGAGCATAGGGATAAAAGAGACAAAAGCAGCTTTAAGCGCCAAAGTCGGCGCGGTTGATTTCAGAAAGAAAATCTATATAGCGCTGGCCGGATTTTTCACCGGACTTATATCATCGCTGGCGGGGCTTGGCGGCGGTTCGCTTGTGCGTCCGCTTCTGCGCAATCTGCTGAAGGCGCCGGAGGACATAACCGGAAAAATATCGCGGCTTTCGGTGTTTCTGGTCGCGTTTGCCGGAGCTTCCGCATATCTGCTGATCTCCGGCAAGTGGGTTGCGGAATCGCTGACTCTTGCCGCAGTCCTGACCGCCGGCGGCATGCCGGGGTTTGCGCTCGGCGCCAAAATGCACGGCGTTGTAGTCGGCGCTGGAAAAGATGCTCTCGCCGGAAGAAGTTTTGCTTTTTTTATTATGATTGTTATTATAAGCCTCTTCTGCAAGATTACAGGCTTTATAGAAACGGGGCGGATTCTTATCTGCGCCACCGGCGCCGGAATCCTGATATTTCTATGTGCAGTCACTTTCGGCTGCCGGAAACAGAATCTTTAGCCTGAATTATTGAGTTAAGAACAAGGAGATTAAAGATGGAATCGAATCGTATTTTTGAAGCTGTGCAGGCGCGTTTTAGAACTCCGGTAAAAACTCGTGTGCTGGCGTTCGGATCATCCAACACGCAGCATTTCCTGCCCGGCATGCACTGGTTTGATGTGTTTGAACTCGCGGTAAATGACACTTACGGCAAAATACATTATTGCATTAACACCGGAATCGGCGGAAATAAAACCACCGACCTGCTGAACCGATATGATGACGATGCCGCATTCTACCGGCCGCATCTGGCCTTTATAACTATCGGCGGCAACGATTCCATGCAAAAAATGTCTGAAGCTGAATTTGAATCCAACCTGCGCGAACTGCAGAGACGGTTCAGCAACAGCGGTTGTATGGCCGTATTCCAGACTTATTATTCTCCGGATCCGGCGCGAAATGAGGATCTAGCCCTGTTTTACAGATTCATGGATATTGTGAGAGAAGTCGCAAATTCCACCGGTTCAGGGCTGGTGGATCATCTCAGGCGCTGGGAGCTGCTGCGCAAGGAATATCCTGAATTATATCTTAAAATGATGTGTGACGGTTTTCATGTAAACTGCTATGGCAATATGCTCATGGGGCTGGATATCGGACGCTGTTTCGGCGCAAAAGTGAATCAGGATGCCAATCCGGCGGGATTCTGGAACGAGTCTTTGAAAATTCAGAGCCTCATCGATGAGCTGGAAAAATAATAAAGAGGGCAAATCTGATGAGTCCGTCTAAAATCAGACATCTATCCCTGAGCGAAGAGATCTACAGCCGCTTGATGAGGATGATTCTTGACAATAAGTATCCGGACGGATACAGAATGCGCGAGGAGAAGCTGTGCTCGGAGCTGGGAGTCAGCCGCACCCCGCTGCGGGAGGCGCTGATAAGGCTTGACCGCGAGGGTATTCTGGAGAGAATGCCGCGTTACGGCTGCATCATACGCCGTCTGCCGGCATCCGGGATCGCGGAACTGCTGGAATGCCGCAGAATGCTTGAGTGCATGACGCTACGTGAATATTTCCAGAATATTGATATGGAAGCTGTAAATAGTCTTAAACTGCGCCTTGAAGAAGCGAAAAAGAACGGGGATGATGAACTGAGAACTGAAATTTTGAATACAGACGAAACACTTCATGAGCTTATCGTTTCAGCATGCGGCAACAGATTCCTGGCAAAACAGTTAAAAGACCTTCAGTTGCGCTGCCGTCCCTACCGGGTGCTGCGCTGCGCGGAAGCCGGAGATATTCCAGCCATAATCAGTGAAAGGCGGAATATTATAAATTCTATTCTCGCAGGTAAAAAAGCGGACGCGGAAAAGTGGATGCAGGCTCATTTTGATGCGAGCCGCAGCTATTACGAGGAACAGCGGACAGAATAAGTTTTTGCATTCTAAATGAGCATTTCTTCGTCATGACAAAACC
>CAIMFA010000152.1 GCA_903840185.1 uncultured Lentisphaeria bacterium
AGACATTCACCGCAAAGCGGTTGCGATCTTGTGAGTTTGGATTCGCACTCTTCGAGGCCTTCGATACCCCGGTATCGGCAGCCTCTCAGAATACGAACCAATTCTCAAAATCTTCGCAATCTGTGTCAAATTTTCAGCCGTGCAGAGTATAACTAAAGCGGGAAGGATTTTAATATGTCAGAAATTGGCGCTAAAATCAAGAAACTGCGTAAGTTGAATAACTGGACCCAGAAGATTCTGGAAAAAAAGACCGGAATTCCTCAGGGTCAGATATCTGATTATGAAAGCGGGAAAGAAAATCCCAAGCTGGACAAAGTCATAAAGTTTGCCCGGGCGTTCGGTGTTTCTGTCGCCGTACTGGATGAATCCCTGCTGGATGCCGCCGGCGCAGACAACGATGACATCTGCCTCTGCCGCGGATTCGACAGCGCAGGAAAGCGCATTCTCGGGAAAATCAAACTGCTTTCAGAGGATGAGCGCTGGGCGCTGTATGACCACATTGTGAAAAATATCCAGAATGATCCCGGACTGTCTCAGGAAATCGAGTCATAACTCCCTGTTCCCGCAGAATTTAATAGATTTATTCCATAAATTCTGCTCAACACTCCAAATTTTATTTTTACATAGTGGAATATTTCATCATTAAGCCTTATAATTTAGATGATGTGTTCTTTTAAAGTAATGATTTTACTGATCAGGATTATGTGAATAAGTTATGCGATATGGAATAATTAGCGATATACATAGCAATATAGAAGCGTTGACGGCCTCTTATGAAGGGTTACTTAAATGCGATTGCGATAAGATTATTTCGCTCGGAGACATCGTCGGTTACGGACCTTCGCCATCCGAGTGCATAAATTTTGTCCGGAAACATGATATCCTGTCAATCAAGGGAAATCACGATGCATATACTGCTGACGCTTCCGAAGGAAAAGACTGGGATGTCCAGGAGTATGTCCGCAAGTCAATTCTGTGGACCAGAACAATGCTGAGCAAAGACCAGACCGAATGGCTGCGGGGACTGCCTTATACAGTCAAATTGAATAACTTGCAGTTTGTTCATGCTTCTATGGAAACAATGGATGGCGAATACTGGCCTTATGTGCTGGACCAGAAAACCGCGCTTTTTCATTTCTATCTGCAGGAGACCGATATTGCATTCTGCGGCCATATCCACATCCCGCTGCTCTTTACTTACCGCAAAGGCGGCATCGTCATGGAAATGCTGAAAGAGAAAGAACTGTGCGAACCAGATGTCAAATATCTGGTCAATCCCGGTGCTGTCGGCCAGCCCCGTGACTCCGACTGGCGCAGCGCGGCGGCGGTTTATGATTCCAGTACCAGGAAAGTTACTCCGGTCAGAGTTGAATACGATGTCGCCTCCACCCAGGAGAAAATCCGTCAGGCCGGACTCCCGGTAGTTCTGGCGGAGCGCCTTTCCCGCGGCTGCTGACGTTCAATTCCTTTGAAACTCTTTTTTAACCACAGAGACACAAAGGCACAGAGAAATCCCTTTTTAATGTTAATACTTTAATTTCAGACTTCCTGATCCGTGGAAAAAGCCCATGTCGCTTTTTCCATGTCGCTTCAGCTGGATGTTTCCAGCTCTGCGGATTGCGAAATAGGGGCTGGACGCGACATGGAAAAACGGGAAAAGTTCAGGAGGAGGGTCGCGAGGGGGAACCCGGAACTGTCCGTCCCGCAGTCACGGGACCTGCAAACAAATAATTGTTTCCCTTTACTCGCCACCGGCGGCCCGCCGGGCGTGATCCAACGGCGAGGCGTTGGTCGCCAAAGGCGAAATGAATAAAGCCGCTCAGGCGAC
>CAIMFA010000153.1 GCA_903840185.1 uncultured Lentisphaeria bacterium
CCGTATCCTGGTTTTGATCCATTTTATTTGCTGCTTTGTATCCGATTTAATTCAATATCCAGCCCATATGCTCGGATTCTGCTTGCGGCAGAGCTCAAGAACGGCGACATTGTCCTTGACGCTTTCCGGAGTGATGGTCAGCGCCGTGCCGTGTTGAATTGCATCTGCCAAGTTGTCGTAAAACTCCACGAAACCACGAGTCTTTGGATACGGCAGCAGTTCCTGCCGCCACGAAAGCAGGTCTCCGTTGTCGTATTGTCGATTGGCCGCCGGTCCTTCACACAAAGAGATTGACGGTGCCTCTTCCGGCACAAACCATTTCACTTCAATTCCATACTTGGAGGAGACCAGTCCCCCGCTTGTGCCAGCGACCATCCATTCTGGTTGAGGGGGAAAGGCCATACAATTAGATATCTCTGCATCAATAAAAATACCATTGGCGCAACGCATCACTATCTTGCAGTGGTCGTCAGCATCTCCTGGAGTGGCCGTGGTCTGTAAATCGGAGAATACTGCAGTGGCAGGGCTGCCGGCAAGCTGAAGACATTGGTCGACAGTATGTGAACCCCAGACGTTATGCTGTCCGCCTCCTTTGGCACGGCACATGATCCAATCGTTCCGACGGCTGAAAGAGGAACGATTACATTTTATTTCCACTATTCGGCCAAGCCTACCAGAGCGAATGACATCGTAAATGAGCAGAAAATCTTCTTTGAAACGGTAGGGATGATAGCATGTCAACACTAATGAATTACGTCGTGCAGCATCAATCATCGCATCAGCCTCCACAACTCCCTGGCACATCGGCTTGTCTACTGCAACGTGTAATCCTTTCTCTAGACAGGCAACACTTTCCGGCCCATGACCGCTGCTCGGCGTTGCAATTACAACGAGTTCTCCGCATGGTTCCATCAGAAAATCATGGAACGATGCATAACTGCGGCAGCCTATTTCGGATTCCGCCTCCCGGCGACGTTCAACCAATGGTTCGATCACCGCCACCACACGGTAGGCCGGATGATCTTTAAGTAACTGCCGCCAATGAATGTCCCAACCTGCTCTGCCGAGTCCGGCAATGACGGTTTGTATTTTATTATTGTCTTGTATACTCATGATTTCCTTAAGATTTGCCATAAAATTCTATAAACGGTTAACGCAGCGACTAAACAGACTGAAACATTCACTGATTCAGAGTTTCCAAACGGATACTTGTTGACAATACCCCTTTCTGTCCGTTTTTACGAAAAACAATAGTGGAAAGTTTGCGGCAGCCCAAATTGCGCGAAGGTATGATTTCAATTTTCGCGCTTTCCGACGGTTTGATGATGATTCGTCCGTGTACCCCCTGGATTATGACTAGTCCAGCCGACTGTGTGACCGCAAGAGGAGTGTGCAAGAGGAATTCAACGGCCTCTCCCTTAATGATTTCATAATCGTCAATGATGGTAAGTTCGGATGGAGATGGAGAAACGAAAGAGCGCCGCCAGTATTTATAATACTCTGGCCAGAGCACCCCTGGATTGACCGATGCATTGAAGGACGTGGCATCCCCGTTGGCTTCTGGAACGACTGCTACTGGCGCCGGATTTTTTGCTGACGCACGGATACCGTTCGTAGTCACAGGCACCAGCATATTATGGTTTTGTGCGTATTGCATGGTCTGGCACATGCTATCGGAATAGCTCACGCCGCCGGGATCGGCCGCGAACGTTTCGCCAGCAAATTCTAGCACAAAACTACCACGATCCTCGTGGCTGTGGGAGGCATTGGCAGGACCGCCGATAACTAAGAGCTTGCTCCAAATGTTTTCTACCTTACGTGAGGAGGAGGCCATGCCGGTTTCCGGCAGCCGGACAAAAGGTACGTAAAAATTTGTATCCAATCCTGTTATGTCAGCGACTGGCAAAGCCCAGAGTGGCATATTACTCCGTGCTTCCCTAGTCATGACTGCGAGCATGCGCGCAGCAGTACCGCCTGGTCTAATCTTGGCCATTACGCTAAGTACAGATGGATTAACCGCCACAAATGGACCGCCCTGAGCATCGGATACGAGTATGAGGGCGGCAGGTTTTTCCGTACTGCGCATGACCTCTAGGTAATCATCAGTTTTCAACAGTAACGGAGGTAGCAGATCACACAACTGCTTACCACGGGCGTTGCCATAGATAGCGAGAGCTGGCAATGCGTTGTTAAGGGTGTATGCCATGTACCCCGTTCCTTCAGAGAAGCCGCCATCATGAATGAGTATTTTTGTCAGACTCTCGTTAAGTTCGTTAAAGGCCAAATCGGTGTAGGGCTGTATGTGTCTCCATTCTGACTGTTTTTCAAGGAGGGAATAAACTGCTAGCCGGCCCATGGAAAAGACGGCAAGCTGGTTGCAATCGAAAATATAAGGGTGCCTCCAAACTACATAATTGATGTTGCCAAGTCCATCTTCAGCCAAACGTCTCAGGATCAAATCCCTTCCCGCTGGACTAAGCCAGCCTCCTGCCAGATCAAATGCCACTGCCATAGCGAAACAGGTCTTCGCCTGGGCGAAAGAACGCTGCTCCCAGGAACTGTCAGGAAATTTCGTTATGAAATCAACATCCCAATGCGGGATTAAGGCAATCTGAACCGCCGCCTTCGCCACCTCTCGCAGTGACGGTACGTCATTGGCAATCGCAGCCTCCTGTGCCGCTTCGAGTAGTCCCATACTCTTACCTTCCTTGGTGTTGAAAGTACCCCCAACCCGGTCATGTCGCTGATTTTCCATGCGACCGAAAAGATTTTGATTGGCCACGCCGAGATGCGGTGCCAGCGCCACCGCGGAACGTAACCCCAGAGCAGGAGTTTTAGAGGCAGTAGCATCCTGTTTCGCTTTTTGGAATGCCGCAGCAGGACAAAGAATGTTGCAGAGAGGCGTAGCATCCTCGAACTCCGGCTCCTGGCGGAGAAACACGTCCAGCGGCTGTGCTGAGATCATCCGCCATTTTTCCTGTTCTGCTGCCATTTCCAACGGATTGCGGACTCCAATCCATAGCAGGTTGCCAGAGACGGGCCCCGGCGTAGCAGCGCCGATGGAGATTTCAAGTTGCTGCAAATGTGTGGAACCGCTGGGCAACTGTAGTATGTGCTGAGTGGTGTAACCTACTTCGCAGATAAAATTCTGAGACGCCTTGCCCGCATCGGTTTTGGCGCTCATGGTGATTTTTGTTCCTTTGGGAAAGCCGGCACTGAAGACGAGTTGCGAATAAGATCCGAGCGTCACTCCCGATCCGGTGTAAATTCGCTGCAGAACCGGCCCGTCCCCGACAGCCGCCGCCGTCCAGGCGAGCGTGACCATGCACCATACTTCCTCAGCCTTTACCGCGGTCTTATCTTTGGAAACAATCCACTGGGACCAGGCATCCAGATTTCTGTCTCAGAACGGCTCGATGACTGCGTCGCCCATTGTCACCGGCGTCACCCGCGTCGCATCATGAAGCTTATAAGATTCGGTGACTACAACTTCTTTCAACTGAACTTGGCTCAATGTTAATGTAACAGGATCTTTCGGCTTGCCGCCGTGCATGGAGTAGAACACCATCTCAGTGATAGCATCCCACCCGGCGGGCTGGCGTGATTTCTGAAAAAATTTCAGCGGCATGCTGAATTTTTTATGGCCTTCCCAGTCAACTGGAAATTTGACATAGTAATAGTCGCCCTTGCCGTTGGCACCGGGCGATATTACCGCCAGTAACATAATGGTGCCGGGGGCCACCTGAGATGCGTGCAGGTTGAACTTGAGCGTTGCGCCATCCGTCCATTTACACCCTGAAAGATCAAGCCGAACTGCACAGCCATTGCCATTGTTATAGGCGTCCCACGTCCATCCCTTACTATTTTCCTCCACCAGTGATGGATCCGTGGCGGGCGTTGCCCCCTGCCAAGTTCTGGCGGCCAGGGTTACTGCGTCCGAGGCAGCATCAACGCTTTTCGCTTGTCCATAAGCGGGTTCAAAGCATATCACGACTCCAACTATCAACAAAAAAATAAAGTAATGAATTTTACCATCTCCTTTTCGGAAATTTCCAGTTCACTTTTAATAAACTGTCAATTTGATTTTTAATTTAAATCAGTTGGGGTTTCATTCCCCGACCCTCTGAGTCGCTTAAATTACCATCCCGGTTGTACCGGGTCGGGGTCCAGCAACGAAAGTGCTGGTCGTCCGCAGGACGAAATCCCGATACCTCGCGGGCTCTGCCCCGAGGTAGTTCATTATAGTTGACCAAATCAGGCTGATAGCGGGTACGGGGGATGACCGCATAATCTGCGACTGTGGTAAACTTCATTTTGGGGGCCATCAATTTGGTGCTTTGAGCCAAATTTTCGCCATTCATCCATTTTTTATGAATAATCCCGGCTAAAGTTTAACAATTCATTTAAGTTCAATTGGCTTGCTTGTACCATACTGAAATCATTGTTTCCTCCCCGCCTTTTTCCGCTGGTCTGCATGAAATAAAATTTCAATTTTCAGGAAAACTTCAGTAAGGAGTCGTTCAAAAATAACTGGTACTTTCTACTGGTGTCTCGGGGCCACTTTCGGTTTTGCCGGTTCGTTACAAAGCTACGGCTTTGCTCCTCTCCGGCAACCCCGAAATTTCTCCCCGATACCCTCAGCATAAAAATACCACTTATTTCTTTACTACTCCTAAAATAACCCGTCATGTCTTACCCACATGCTTGCATCATCCTTGTTTGTGGAATTATTCGCCGGACCATAAATCGCGCTGCCGGGGGTGTTATACAAACTAATCACGGCAGTCTGACCTTTACCGCTTACGGCCTTCGCTCCCACCACATGTCCATCAACAAAAACGGCATTGCATTCAGTAAGTCCTTGATGCGCGGGCCAAACGTTCGCCAAAAGCCCCCCCAAAGGATTGTAGTAACTCCATACTTCGTAATATCCGAGCGGAAAATTCAAATCTCCTATTGTAGGCCTTTCAGCTTCGGCAAACATTATAGTCCTGGAAGAAGCACGGCACTGCGACAGTTGATGCCGCCCAGTAGAATTGGTTCCGGCGGAAGAGAGATAATAAGAATTGTAACCATAATCACAATAAGCCCAACTAATTTGATCAAGTTCAGCATCCGTTTTCGTGTATAAAGTAGGATTGTTCCAGATATCCGCATAATAAGAGGATGATGCTCCAGGGATCATCCGTGTCCGGGATGGACATAGCAGTTGTTTTTTTGTAACATACTTATTCTGCACCATTACGCCCGTCCAATAATGCACTCCGCCAACATCGGCCGGGATAAACATGGAATTGTTATCGAATAGGTAATTATGCATAGCCAGTCCAAGTTGTTTGAAATTGTTTTTGCAACTCACACTTTTTGACACCTCTCTGGCTTTGTTCAGCGCCGGCAACAGCATTCCAGCCAAAATTGCGATGATGGCGATCACGATCAGGAGTTCGATTAGTGTGAAATTAAACGACTTGCAACTTTTTTTCACATTCATTTTCGTCTCCGTTTTACGATTTGTATTCCGGAACATGTTCATTTTCATTCTGCACTCCCTTCCTTGTTAGTTTTAAAACCTCAGAACTTCTTCGACGGCGGCGCCGTCGATTCTCTTACAACTAGCTTCACTTCCAGTTTCCGGTTTTCAGTCTTGTGCAAGATATCTTGCCTCTTATTTTTTATAGCGTCTATCAGCATGTTTGCCGTTTCCCTGCCCATCTCTTCG
>CAIMFA010000154.1 GCA_903840185.1 uncultured Lentisphaeria bacterium
AGGCTTGGGTGGCAGCATTTTTGTCTCCAGTTATTCAATTTAATAAGGACAGGTCTTTATCCATGAGATACAGGAACATTTCGGCGGCATGCCAGGTGTGCGGCGTACACATATTAAGTTTCGGTCCGGACAGTCCATGCTTTGCCAGTTCCTCCATGCGCCAGTAATCGGCTTCCGAAGCTGAACCCTCCCAGGTCAGAATGCCTTTGCCAGGATCCGGTGCAGTTTGCGGCAGGCGGTGGAAGTGGGCTTCCGCCCATCCCAGATAGGGGTATTCAGCGACAGTGCCCGGGCTGAATCGCGGACCGTCAACATGCTGGTCGCGGTAGTCCATCCAGAACAATGAACTGTATGAATCAAACACCTCCGGCACCTGATACGGATCATCCATGCCAAGTGACCGTAAGCCGTATTTCAGCCATTTTGTCTGATAAACCGGATGTTCCGCATAATCCGAACGGCCAATTATGTATTTATCGCGCTGATAGTCAGGCAGAGCCTTCATGATTTTGCCGATCAGCGGATGGTTTTTCAGTTCAAACAGTGACAGCATGTAGAGCACCTGTCCAGGATTGTCTGCCTCTGGTTCTCCGGAATTATTCCGGTCCCATACCTTGCGTAATCCCGTAACCCAGCTTTCGACCAGATGCAGGTTGCCGGTACTGGCAAAACACATCAGCATCATGGCTGCGTCGCGGTACCATGGACGCGGATATACCCAGAGGTTGGGGACCGGACCGAACGGCATGATATTGACCAGCAGTTCCGCGTGCAGCGCTCTCAACAGCGGCCCGTGCCGGTGCTCGTCAAATCGCGGCAGATGCAACGTGGAGCCACGGGTAACCTCCCGGCGGTCACCGTGCTCCTCAATCCAGACAGCGGTCTCGTCCTCGATAATCCTGACTTGTGCGCCGCCGCGGATTTCCAGACTGACGGTATAACTTTCCGGCTCAAAACGTTCACATTGAATTTCCCACTTCCGCACCGGTTCGCAGGTTTGCGCGTCAAGCAGCAAGCCGCCGCGCAAGTAGACAAGCTTCCGACGGTGTCCCATTCCGAACAGCATAAAGGCGGGCGATTTTATAAAATCCATCTTTTTCTCCTGAGTTTCAATATTATCATGACAAACGTCAATATTTTCAAATCATAAATTCTGAATTTAATTATTTTACATAATATTATTGACTCGAATAATGCAATAATGCCCAAATTATATGCAAAAAAAACCAATTTTAACTGACATTCGTTTTTTTGCGGTAAAATTTAGGCGACACGCCGAAACGTTTTTTAAAGGCGCTGGAGAAGATGAATTCGTCGCTGTATCCGGTTGACCGGGCAATTGTTTTCAACGGATAATCAGTACATTCAACCAATGTTTCTGCGTAGTCCATCCGCATTTCAATCAGGATTTGCCGCGGCGTCTTACGGTAATGTTCCAGGCAGCGCCTTTGGAGGGTTGATGCCGAGATATTGAGTTTTTTCGCCATCAGTCTGGTGTTCCAGTTTTTGCTTAAAGAGTTTTTTATTTCGTCCCGGAGATTTTCCAGTTCAAGCTGACTGCAGCTGACAGAATCAGAATCCTGTAATGATCTTCTCAGGTGTGACGCTATAATCCGGCTGTAAAGACCGGCGGCGGTTTCCTGTTCCGGCTCCGCCTCATGATCGGCAGTTTCCTGAAGATAGCCGGTCATGGCGGTTTCCAGTCGCGGAATAAAAGCCGTCGGCTTGTACAGCACCCGCCCCTTGAATTCCCGCCACCACGGCGTTTCGTGGCAGTGAAACCACAGTATCGTCCATTCGTCCCGGTAAACTTCCCATAAACACGGTTCCCAGGCTGGAATGACCGTAACCGTACCGCCGGTCATGATGATTTCTCCCTGACTGGTGAGCAGATACCCGGTTCCGGATTTTGTGAAGATAGTAATGTAATTCCCCTGATGGTCGGGGGTGCCAATCCGGTAGCCGCTCTTAAGCTGACTTATGCCTGAATAATAAACGCCTAGTTCTTTTAACGGATTAGCTTTTTTCCCTTTCAGATCAAGATATCTCTCAATACATGAATTGGGTATTTTGCTTATTTTTCGAATGTTTTTGATTTTATTTAACATTCCACAAATCTCTATTATGTTTTATATTAATATTAGTTTAATACTATAATGACACAAATCAATATAATTAGCGGAGATTAAAAAAAACATGAATAAAAAAATGGACAAAAGAACTGTGGCGCTAAGAGCTATGCGCTG
>CAIMFA010000155.1 GCA_903840185.1 uncultured Lentisphaeria bacterium
AGCAGGCAGATCATGGAGCAGCTCGCTCCGCTTGGTCAAGTTTATCAGGCGGGCACCCTGAGCGGCAATCCGGTTGCCGCCGCCGCCGGCATCGCCACTTTAAATACTCTGCGCCGGCTGAATCCCTATCCGGCAATGGCGGAACTGGCAGAGGTATTTGCCGGCAGAATCAACCGTTTTGCGATTGAAAAGCAATTGAATGTGCATTGTGCCGCTTATAAAGGCATATTCACCGTATTCTTTACTAAACATTCGCCGTTGCGCAATCTGGAAGATGTCAAGCGTTGTGATACTGAAATGTTCGCGGCATTTTTCCGGCACATGCTGAAGCGCGGTTTTTATCTTTCCCCCTCGCAATTCGAATTAAATTTCATTTCCGCCGCCCACACTAAAGCGGAAATAAATGCCGCCGCCGATGCCGCGATAGAATTTCTGGCGGGTAAGTAACTTGATATTATCGATAAGCGCAGAGCAAATTTTGCCGATTTTCTTGCTTTTCCCGGGTGTACTGATTATCTTAAGTTCATATGAAGATTGACGTTTATGGTATTAAACTGCAAAAAAGGGGAAGAATGAAAACAATCAAAATGCTCGGAATTCTCGGAATGGTTACTGTATTGGGTATCGGACTTGCCACGCGATTAACGGCGGCTGAAGCTGCAAAGGGCACCCTCGACAATCTGCAAGCCGCCTACAACGGCGAATCCAACGCCAAGGCACGGTACGATGCTTTCTCGGCAAAGGCCGATGCTGAAGGTTATAAATCTGTCGCCGCTCTTTTCAGGGCAACTTCCAGGTCTGAAAGCATTCACGCGGCAAAACATGCGGTTGCGATCAGGAAGCTGGGCGCGGAGCCTAAAGCTGTTATTGAGAAGTCTGATGTGAAATCCACAAAAGAGAATCTTGAGGCCGCGCTTAAGGGAGAGACCTATGAAAAAGAAAGCATGTATCCGGATTTCATCAAACAGGCGGAGATAGACAAGAATTCAGGCGCGGTTATGTCCTTCAAGGGCGCTCTGGCCGCGGAAGTGGAACATGCCAGACTTTTTGCTCAGGCACTCAAGGAACTCGACTCATGGAAAGAAGCAGGGAAAGAGTTTTATGTTTGTACTGTCTGCGGGTTCACCATGGCCAAAATTATGCCGAAATGTCCAGTTTGCGCAAGCCCTAAAAGCAAGTTTGATGTAATTAAATAAGTTGCCAAATTCATGAAAAAGGCCGGTCTTCTAATCCTGCTTGCCGCTCAGCTGGTGATAATACTCGCCTTCTGGGCGTGGAATCATGTGAACCATACCATGGGCAACCAGCTTGCCGGAGAGGCCGTCGGCCAGTTGCTTGCCTATGGACGGCTTGCCGGTCTGCTGGCGGCATTCGCAATACTTCTGCAACTGATACTGATGGGCAGGGTAAAGTGGGTTGAAAGCGTATTTGGCCTGGACAGGCTTTCCCGGCTTCATCATATATTGGGTTTTTCACTGGTTGTGCTGCTTGTCCTGCATCCAGTTCTAGTTACTATCGGCCATGCGAAACAGGCTGACACCGGAATCTTTGCGCAGTTTATTGATTTCTGCCGGAACTGGGAGGACGTTTTGGCCGCAGCTGTCGGACTTGGACTGATGATCTTTGCGATTATCGCCTCCATCGCCATTATTAGAAAACATCTCCGCTACGAGACCTGGCATATCATCCATATGACGTTTTATATCTCGATTGCGCTGGCATTCGGTCACCAGCTAGCCGTCGGCAGCGACTTCACTGGCAACCGGTATTTCGCAGGTTATTGGTACTTCCTGTACATTTTTACATTTGGCAATCTGATTTACTACAGGCTCATCCGTCCACTGTGGAAATTCAAGAAGCACCGTTTTGTGGTTTCCGGAATAGTGCCGGAATCCGCAGATGTCACTTCGGTGCATATAGAAGGCCGCGAAATGGCATCTTTCAGAATAAATGCCGGTCAATTTATGATGCTGCGCTTTATGACGAAAGGATTCCGATGGCAGTCTCATCCGTTTTCAATGTCCTGTCTGCCGGACGGCAGACATCTCCGGGTGACTATCAAGCAGCTTGGCGATTTCACCAGGCAAATTCCTGACATAAAGCCCGGCACTCCGGTCATAATTGACGGGCCGCACGGTGCTTTCACAGCACGCCAGTGCCATTCACTCAGTGCCGTTATGATTGCCGGCGGAATCGGTATTACACCGATACGGTCACTTTCCGAGGAATTGCTCAATGCCGGACGGAATGTCCATATAATTTACTCCAACCGGAATCGGGCGTCAATTGTGTTCAGAAAGGAGCTGGATGAACTGGCGGCGGCATTTGCCGGAAGACTCAAGTTGACCCATGTTATCAGCGAAGAACCGTCGTGGGAGGGGGAACATGGAAGGCTTGACCGGGATAAAATCGCAAGACTGGTTCCAGATACCAGTGACTGTGATTTCTATCTTTGCGGCCCGCCTCCAATGATGATGTCCATGCGTTCGATCCTGTTGAAACTGGGAGTCCGTTCCGGCAAAATCCATTTCGAGCGTTTTTCGCTTTAAAGAAAATTCCTGCGGCTATACTTTTGTGCTATAAACGTTTAATGGCGCTGGATACCGGGTAAAATTGATAAACAGTTTAATAAAAAAGTATCAAATCAGACACGCGTTTATTTGAACAAACGGCGGTTCCGGATTAAAGTATATGTTAGTCAAATAGCGGACTGGGAGTGAATTGGCTGAAAATAGTTAAATTGTTAAAAATAAATGTTTTGTACGTTAAAATATAAGTCAAGAAGGAGATTCCATGAAAAAATGGATTGAAGACCTGCTGGAGCTGCAAACTATCGACATGCGTATCCGGAACATGAAAATGCGTCTGGAAATGCTGCCGAAAGAGAAAGTAAGCCTCGAGAACGAACTGAAAAAAGAGGAAACTGAGATCAAGTCAAGAAGTGAGCATACCAAGAAAACAGAACTGGCGATAAAGAAAGCAGAATCATCAATTGCCCAGGTCAATGATACCATTAAGAAAATCCAGGCTAATTCGGCCATGGTCAAGAAAAACAACGAATATCAGGCCATGATGTCAGAAATCGCACAGAACAAAGCCAAAATCAGCGATTTTGAAACTGAAGAGATTACGCTGCTGGACGAGCTGGAAAAGGCGAAGGGCGAACTCAAAGAATTTGAAAAGCAGTATCAGGCCAAAGTCCGCTCGATCAAAGAGAATATGTCTGAACTGCAGCAGATGGAAGGCGAAGTTAGAGAGGAAATCAACCGTCTGATTTCGGAACGCGGACACAAGGAAACCGGCATTCCGCAGGAAGTTATCCGCGTATACAGCCGTCTGCTTAAAACTGCCGGCGATCCGCTGGTGAAAGTTAATAACGATATTTGCGGCAACTGCCATTTAAAATTGACTCCGCAGACTTTAGCAGAAACCAGGAAAGGTTCGGTCATTAATTGTGACAATTGTCAGCATCTGCTTTATTATGCCGGAGAATAAACAGGTATCAGCAGATATAATCAACCAAATGCAGATATAAAGTATGACAGAACAGGACCCGCGCAAAATATGTATTATACTCAATGAGTTTCCTGTCAGCGAGGAGCCCGGTTTTTCAGACCAGCTCGAGCTCCTGGAGCAGATGGGAAATTTTCTGCATATTATCGTCCTGAAGAAAAATGATGGTTCCGGGATTAACCGAATCAACGCGGATATCAAATTCCTTAATTTTTCGGCGGTAAGGCTGCTGCAGGGACTGGGAACTCTGGCGCTGATGCACATCATCACCCCGGTGAATTCAGTTAAGGCTTTTTTTCTGCTGCTGAAATGCCTGATCTGCTCGCGGCATCCGCTGACAGTTTTGAAAAACTATCTTCAGGCAGTGCTGGCGGTCAATGAAGATATCATTCCGCTGGAGATGACCCATATCCATAGTGAAGCGTTTCCGGAAACCGCCAGAGTCGCGGTGTTCGCGTCTGTTTTCAGCGGACTGAAAGTGAGTTTTACCGTATTGCCGCTGCATCTTTACAGCTATAAATCGCGGGAAACGGCGCTGCTGCTGTCCAGGGGAAATTTCATTCTGACTTTATCTGCATATGACCGTAAGCATCTTTGTGATGAAGTTTTCAAAAATATATTGCGGAAGCCGGCGGTGGTGTCATTCCCCCCTGGAATAAACCTGAATAATTTTACGTTCAACAAGAAAGTCAATATTCCGCGCGAACCGTTCAAGCTGATTACTGTCGGAGCGCTGAAGAGGAAGAAAGGCATCCATACCGTACTTCAGGCGCTGAAGCTTTTAAAAGAGCGTGGAGTGAGATTTTCCTACAGAATAATTGGCGAAGGCGAAGAAAAAGATAATCTGAACGCGCTGGTGAAGAGTCTCGGACTGGATGACTCGGTGATTTTCCTCGGCAACTTTTCCAGGCAGAAAACTATCAATGAACTGAGAGGTTCAGACCTGTTTGTCATAGCGCCTGAAATAACTCCTGACGGTGACAGGGATTCAATTCCTCTCGCTATCCTGGAAAGCATGGCGCTTGGGGTGCCGGTAGTCGCGGCCAGGATCACCGGCATAACGGAAATCATTGAAGATGATGAAACCGGCATACTGGTACCGCCGTCCGACCCCGTGAAACTGGCTGACGCCTGTGAGTCTATGCTCAGAGATATGGAGACCAGAGAGTTGATGATTGTCAAAGCCAGGCTTTTTGTTGAAGGAAGCTGCGATCTGCTGACTCAGACCAGGCGTTTGTCTGAGTATTTGCAGAAAAACGGCATAATTTAAGTATAAGGAGCCGTAAAGAAATAACCTTTACATCTTCGCGCTTCTCCCGAATGCCTTTGTGTTTGCCGGTTCGTTATACTCTGTGCGGGTGAAAATTCAACTATAGATGAATAGGATTGTGGATTGGATTTTTTTGATCTGAATGACGGGCGATATGAATATCGCCGGAAGGAGGATCGGAAAAATACAGCCGCAAGACATTCACCGCAAAGCGG